>DATMJH010000234.1:0-4773 GCA_035554015.1 Mycobacteriales bacterium | reverse complement strand
CCGCCGCCCGCCCGACGGCCGACTGGTGCCGCACCGATCGGCGGGGACGCTGGCGGCAGCCGTGTCCGGCATGCCAGGATGCGCCCGTGAGCCCGAACGACACGCCTGCCGGCCGCCCCGACCGCGCTGGAACCGGCAAGGCCGGCGGCGTCGACGTGCCCGGCGCCGGCCTTCAGCAACCCGGCCATCACGGTGTTCGGTCCGGGTCAGGTCGCGGAGGACGTCCGGGTCTGGCAGGCCCGGATGGCCGAGCGGGGCTGGGACATCCAGGTCGACGGCATCTACGGGCCGCAGACCGCCCGCATCGCCGCCGCCTTCCAGGCCGAGAAGGGCCTGGTCGTCGACGGCCTCGTCGGCCCGGAGACCTGGGCCGCTGCCTGGACGGCCCCGATCACATAGGGAGCGGGCCACCGGATCACACCGGTGTGATTCTCCCCAGCAGTTGTCCACACTGTGGACGGGGCCGGGCCACCCCCGTCAGGCGGGCGACGTCACCGCCACTGGGTCGACAGGCCGAACCCGGCGATGATGAACCCGAAGCCGACCGGCAGGTTCCAGTTGCCGAGGTCCTCGGCGTAGGGAAGCCCGAACATGTCGCCCTGGCTGATGTAGAAGACGACCAGCCACACCACCCCGATGCCGAACAGCACCAGCATCAGCGGTGCGAGCCAGCGCGGGCTCGGCCCCTTCTTCTTCGGCCCTCCCGCGGCGTTGGGCGGAGGGGTGTAGACCGCCTTCTTGCGCTTGCGGGACTCGGGCACGTCGCGCTCCGGACTGTCGTTGGGGAGGTGGGCCGCCGGTTAGCGTATCGGCGACTGCGCGGCCCGGCCGGTCCGCAGCCCGCCGCACCGGTGCCGGTGGCCGGTCGGCCGCAGCTCGTCAGGGAGGTTCGATGCGCACGCGAGCGGTGCTCGTGCCGCTGACCGCCCTGGCGGCCGGTCTGCTGTTCGCGACCAGCGCCTCCACCGCCCAGGGCACCGACCTGCGGTCAGACCGGCGGTTGAAGCTCACCGAGCTCATCGGCCGCGAGCGGGACGCCGTCGCTGCGCTCGAGCAGGACGCCGTCGCGCTGCGCGAGGACGTCGCCGCCGAGCAGGCCGCCGCCGCCTCCCGCGACTCCCGCGTCGCCGCCGTCCAGGCCTCGCCCGAGCTGGAGCGCGCCGCCGGGCTCGTCGCGATGACCGGCCCAGGGGTCACCGTCGAGCTGGACGACGCGCCGCGCCGCCCCGGCCGCCCTGACCTGTCGGCCAATCCCGACGACCTCGTCGTCCACCAGCAGGACGTCCAGGCGGTGGTCAACGCGCTGTGGCGAGGCGGCGCCGAGGCCATGACGCTCATGGGTCAGCGCATCGTCTCGACGACGGCGGTCCGCTGCGTCGGCAACACCGTCATCGTGCACGGGCTGGTGTACAGCCCGCCCTTCGTCGTTACGGCCGTCGGCGACCCGGCGTCGATGCGCGCCGCGCTCGACAGCGACCCGGGCGTCGCGTACTACCGCACCTTCGTCGACCGGTTCGGCCTCGGCTACGCCGTCCGCACCGAGGAGCAGGTCGAGCTGCCGGCGTACACCGGGCCGCTCGAGCTGCCGCACGCCGTCGGCCGGGCCGGCGCGTGAGATTCGGCGACGCCGTCCGCACCGCCCTGCGCGGCGTCGGGCAGACCCTCATCACGGTCGGCGTCGTGCTGCTGCTGTTCTGCGTCTACGAGCTCAAGATCACCAACCTGGTCACCGAGCGCGAGCAGGAGCAGCTGCGCGAAGAGCTCGCGCAGGCGTGGGCCGAGCCCCCGCCACCCGACCCGGCCGTCCGGCCGGCCGCCGTCGAGCTCGGCGAGGGCATCGCGGTGCTCCGCATCCCGCGGCTCGACGACGACGCCGACGACCCGTACGCCACGGTGGTCGTCGAGGGCACCAGCCCGGCCGACCTGAAGAAGGGCCCGGGCCGGCTCGTCGAGTCCGACCGGCCCGGTGAGCTGGGCAACCTGGTCATCAGCGGGCATCGCACCACGTACGGGGCGCCGTTCGCCGACCTCGACCGGCTCGCGCCCGGCGACGCCGTCGTCGTCGAGACCCGTGACACCTGGTACACCTACCGCGTCACCGGCACGGAGATCGTCGCGCCGAGTGCGGTGGAGGTGACCCTGCCGGTGCCCAAGCGGCCCGGCGTGGAGCCGACCGAGAGCGTGCTGACGCTGACCACCTGCCACCCGCGGTACTCGGCGCGCCAGCGGATGGTGGTCTTCGCGCGGCTCGACGAGACGCTGGCCAAGTCCGACGGCGACCCGGCGGCGCTGACCGTCGCGGCCGGGGGAGGCTGAGGTGTACGTCTGGATCTGGCGGCACCTGCCCGGTGGCGTGCCCGGCAAGCTGCTCGGGTCGCTGCTGCTGCTCACCGCCGCGGTGCTCGTGCTGTTCGTCTGGGTGTTCCCGGCGGTCGAGCAGCGGCTGCCGTACTCCGACGTCACGGTGGACGCTCCGACCGAGCAGCCGACCGAGCAGCCGGCCGAGCGGCTCGAACCCGCCCCGCCGGGCGGCTCGGGCACGCCGTCACCGGCCGCGGCACCGACGGCCTGACGCGCACCGGGCGCGGCGGCCCCGGTTAGCATCCGGGCGCCCGCCCCGCCGACCCCTGGAGCGCACGTGCCCGGCCGCGCGACCACCCGCACGTCCCGCCGCGCCGGCTCGGCCCCGCGCGCCTCCTACGCCGACCGGCCGTGGCTGGCCAGCTACCCGGCCGGGGTCCCGCACGACCTCACGCCGGGCGACGTCCCGTCCGTGCCGCTGACCCGGCTGCTCGACGACGCCGCCTCCTCGTGGCCGTCGCGCACCGCGCTCGCCTTCTTCGGCACCCGGATCAGCTACCTCGAGCTCAAGGACGCCGTCGACCGCTTCGCCACCGCGCTGGCCACGCTCGGCGTCGGCAAGGGCGACCGGGTGGCGCTGGTGCTGCCGAACTGCCCGCAGAACGTCATCGCCACCTACGCCGCGCTGCGGATCGGGGCGATCGTCGTCCAGCACAACCCGCTCTACACCGAGCACGAGCTGCGCCACCAGCTGCGCGACTGCGGAGCCACCGTCGTCGTCTGCCTCGACCGCGTCTACGAGACGGTCGCCCGGGTCCGGCGCGACACCGACGTGCAGCACGTCGTCGTCACCAGCGTCGTCGACTACCTGTCGACCACCCAGAAGCTCGGCCTGCGGCTGCCGCTGAAGAAGGCGCGGCGGACCCGGGCGGAGATCAGCGCGACGCTGCCGAAGGGCGCGCCGGTCAGCTCCTTCCTGACGCTGCTCAAGACCGCGGGCACGCCGGCCCGCCAGGTGCCGGTCGACGCGGAGACCGACGTGGCGCTGCTGCAGTACACCGGCGGCACGACCGGGCTGTCCAAGGGTGCGATGCTCACCCACGCCAACCTGGTCAGCAACGCCTACATGAACCGGCTGTGGGACACCGGGGCGACTCCGGGCGCCGAGGTCTGCCTGGCCGTGCTGCCGCTGTTCCACGCCTACGGGCTGACCGTGTGCATGAACGCAACGCTGCTGCTCGGCGGCACCCTGGTGCTGCTGCCCCGGTTCGACCTCGACCGGGTGTTCGCGGCGGTCGAGCAGTGGCGGCCGACGATGTTCCCCGGCGTCCCGCCGATCTACAAGGCGATGTCCGACAGCCCGAAGGCCCGCACGGTCGACCTGCGCTCCATCCGGGTCTGCGTGTCGGGGGCGATGAAGCTGCCGCTGGAGGTGCAGGAGCAGTTCGAGCGCATCAGCGGCGCGCGGCTGGTCGAGGGCTACGGGATGACGGAGACCTCGCCGTCGACCCACTGCAACCCGATCACCGGTGCGCGCAAGCCCGGCACGATCGGCGTCCCGCTCCCGGGCACCGAGTGCACCGTGGTCGACGCCGAGGACAGCAGCCGCACCGTCCCGCCGGGTGAGCCGGGCGAGCTCGCGGTCCGCGGGCCGCAGGTGTTCCTCGGCTACTGGCAGCGCGAGCAGCCCGGCACCCCCCTGACGGACGGCGTGTTCACGGCCGACGGCTTCCTGCTCACCGGCGACATCGCCGTCATGGACGAGGACGGCTTCTTCACCGTCGTCGACCGCAAGAAGGAGCTCATCATCGCCGGCGGGTTCAACATCTACCCCTCGGAGGTGGAGGAGGTCCTGTTCGGGCTCGACGGCGTCGCCGACGCCGTCGTGGTCGGCGTGCCGGACCGGTACCGCGGCGAGACGGTCAAGGCCTTCGTCGTGCCGGCGCCCGGCGCGCGGCTGACCGAGGACGACGTCGTCGCGCACTGCGCCGCGTCGCTCACCGCGTACAAGGTGCCCAAGCTGGTCGAGTTCCGACCGGCGCTGCCGCGCACCGAGGTGGGCAAGGTGCTGCGCCGGGTGCTCGTCGAGCAGGAGCGGGCGCGACTGGCCGGCAACGAGGCACCGGCACCCGGCTCGATCCCGTCGAGCATCGCCGCTCGCCGGCGGGCCGAGCAGCAGCCCGAGCCACCGGGGGCGGAGCCGGCCGCGGCCTTCGCGGTCGTCGTCGCCGCCTTCCTGGCCGATGCCTTCTTGGCCGGTGCCGTCGTCGTCGCGGTCGCCGTCGCCGGTGCCTTCTTGGCCGGTGCCTTCTTGGCCGGCGCCTTCTCGGCCGCCGTCCTCGTCGGCGTCCTCGTCGGCGTCCTCGTCGCCGGGCTCGTGGTCGCGGCCGCGGCCGGCTCCGCCCCCGGTGGCTCGGGCTGCTGCTCGGCCCGCCGGCGAGCGGCGATGCTCGACGGGATCGAGCCGGGTGC
>DATMJH010000233.1:0-3953 GCA_035554015.1 Mycobacteriales bacterium | reverse complement strand
GTCCGGCCCCTCCGCGCGCAGCTGCAGCGCCCCACGAGCTGGCGACCACCGGCGTCGGCAGCTCCTCCCCGTACGGCGACACGAGGACGTGCTCGGGATCGAGCTCGGCCAGCTGGGCCAGCTCGGCGACGCCGGCGGGGTCGAGCCCGGGCCGGTAGGTGACCCAGACGGCCCCGTGCTCCATCGAGTGCACGGCGGCCTCCGGCGGCACCGGCTCGTCGTAGACGTCGCAGGCGAGCCAGCGGGCGGAGTGCGGCCCGCCCACCGGCGGGTTCTCGGGATAGGCGACCGAGCCGCGCACGTGCTCGTGCGACAGGTCCTCGAAGGTGTCGACCTGCAGCGGCGACCTGGTCGGGGCGGCACCGGTCGGGCCGCCCGTCGCCCGATCGGAGCGCCCGTCCGCGGGCGGCTCCGACGTGCCGGCGCAACCGGTGAGCAGCACGGCCGCCACGGCGACGACGGGCAGGCGGGTCAGGCCGGCACCTGCTCGCCCTTGCCGACGACGACCACCCCTCCGTCGGTGACGGTGAAGCCGCGGGCCCGGTCCTGATCGAGGTCGACGCCGATCTGCGCGCCGGGCCAGACCACGACGTTCTTGTCCAGGATCGCGCGCCGCACGACCGCGCCACGCCCGACGTCGACGCCGTGCAGCAGCACCGACTCGTCCACCTCGCTGCGGCTGTGCACCCGGACGCCGGGCGACAGGACCGACCGGCGGACGCGACCGCCTGAGACGATGACGCCCTGGCTCACCATCGAGTCGACGGCCGACCCGACCCGGCCCTCCTCCTCGAAGACGAACTTCGCCGGCGGGTGCGCGGGCGAGGAGGTCAGGATCGGCCACTGCCGGTTGTACAGGTTGAACACCGGGTGCACCGAGATCAGGTCCATGTGCGCGTCGTGGTAGCTGTCGAGGGTCCCGACGTCACGCCAGTATCCGCGGTCGCGGTCGGTGGCGCCGGGCACCTCGTTCGCACTGAAGTCGTAGACCTGCGCGGCGCCCTGCCGCACGAGCATCGGGATGATGTTGCCCCCCATGTCGTGCACGGAGCCCTCGTCGCCCGCGTCCATGCGCACCGCCTGCAGCAGCGCCTCGGTCGAGAAGACGTAGTTGCCCATCGAGGCGAAGGTGCTGTCCGGGTCGTCCGGCAGGCCGGGCGGGTCGGCCGGCTTCTCGAGGAACTCCTCGATGCCGCGGCCGTCCGGCGCGGTGCGGATGACGCCGAAGGCCCGCGCGTCGCCGCGCGGCACCCGGATGCCGGCGACCGTGACTCCGGCGCCCGAGGCGATGTGCTGCTCGACCATCTGCCCGGGGTCCATCCGGTAGACGTGGTCGGCGCCGAACACGACGACGTGGTCGGGCTGCTCGTCGTACACCAGGTTCAGGCTCTGGTGGATGGCGTCGGCAGAGCCGCGGAACCACTGCGGCCCGAGCCGCTGCTGCGCCGGCACCGGGGTCACGTAGTTCCCGAGCAGGGTCGACATCCGCCACGTGGTGGTGATGTGCCGGTCGAGCGAGTGCGACTTGTACTGCGTCAGCACCACGATGCGCAGGTACCCGGCGTTGACCAGGTTGCTCAGCACGAAGTCGACCAGGCGGTAGATGCCGCCGAACGGCACCGCCGGCTTCGCGCGGTCGGCGGTCAGTGGAGCCAGCCGCTTGCCCTCGCCGCCCGCCAGCACGATGCCGAGCACCCGCGGCGACGTGCGGCGGTTCGGGTGCATGCCCCGATCGTGCCACTCGGGCCGCCGGTACGGTCACCTGCATGGCGAGCCTGCGGGTCGGCGTGCTCACGCGCGAGTGGCCGCCGGAGGTCTACGGCGGCGCGGGGGTGCACGTCGAGCACCTGGTGCGGTTCCTGCGTGCCACGGGTGAGGTCGACGTCGACGTGCACTCCTTCGGCGGCACGTCAGCCGTCGGCGGGCCGGCTGCCGTCGCGCACGCGCCCGATCCTCGGCTGGCGAGCAGCAACGCCGCGCTCCAGGTGCTGTCCACCGACCTGTCCATCGCCGCGGCGACCGGCGACTGCGACGTCGTGCACTCGCACACCTGGTACGCCGACCTGGCCGGGCACCTGTCGGCGCTGCTGCACGGCGTCCCGCACGTGGTGACGACGCACTCGCTGGAGCCGCACCGGCCATGGAAGGCGGAGCAGCTCGGCGGCGGCTACCGCGTGTCGGCGTGGGCGGAGCGGACCGCGGTGCTCGCCGCCGACGCCGTCGTCGCCGTCAGCGCCGGCATGCGACGCGACGTGCTCGCGAGCTACCCGGAGCTCGACCCCGACCGGGTGCACATCGTGCACAACGGCATCGACGCCGACCTCTACGCCCCCGCCGACGGCGTCGACGTGCTCGAGCGGCACGGCGTCGACCCGGGCGTGCCGTACGCCGTCTTCGTCGGCCGCATCACCCGGCAGAAGGGGCTGGCGCACCTGCTCCGCGCCGCCCGCGAGCTCCCCGGCCAGCTCGTGCTGTGCGCCGGCGCTCCCGACACCGACGAGATCGCCGCCGAGACGCGGGCGCTCGTCGACGAGCTCACCGCCGCCCGGCCCGGCGTCGTGTGGGTGCAGGACATGCTGCCGCGCGACGACGTCGTGCAGCTGCTGTCGCACGCGACGGTGTTCGTGTGCCCGTCGGTCTACGAGCCGCTCGGCATCGTCAACCTCGAGGCCATGGCCTGCGGCACGGCCGTCGTCGCGAGCGACGTCGGAGGCATCCCCGAGGTGGTCGACGACGGCCGCACCGGTCTGCTCGTCCACTACGAGGAGGACGACCCGCGGCGGTACGAGCGCGACCTCGCTGCCGCGCTGGCCGCGCTGCTCGGCGACCCCTCCCGCGCCGGGCGGATGGGCCGCGCCGGGCGCGAGCGCGCGGTGGCCGAGTTCGGCTGGGACGCCGTCGCCCGGCGGACGCTCGAGGTCTACCGGTCCGTGCTCGCCTGAGGGCCGGTCTCGAACCGGCCGGCTCGAGGGCTGCGCGACGCGCTACGCCATCTCGTGCGGCCGGGCCGCAGGCAGTGAGCCGCTCCCCTCGCGCGCGAGCCGGCTGGGCCACCAGGTGCGCGGCCCGATGTCCAGCACGAGAGCCGGCACGAGGATCGACCGCACCACCAGCGCGTCGAGCAGCACGCCGAGCGCCACCGCCAGCCCGAGCTGCATGAGGAAGGTCAGCGGCAGCACGCCGAGGACGGAGAAGGTCGCGGCGAGCACGATGCCGGCACTGGTGATGACGCCGCCGGTGACGGCGAGCCCGCGCAGCATCCCGGGGCGGGTGCCGATGCGCAGCGTCTCCTCGCGCACGCGGGTCATGAGGAAGATGTTGTAGTCGATGCCGAGCGCGACCAGGAAGATGAAGGCGAACAGAGGGAACGACGAGTCGGCGCTCTCGACGCCCAGCACGTGCTCGAACAGCAGCGACGAGAGCCCCAGCGCGGCACCGAACGACAGCACCGTCGTCGCGAGCAGGAGCAGCGGCGCCACCAGCGCGCGCAGCAGCGCCACGACGATGACGAGCACCACCAGCAGGACGAGCGGGATGATCACCGCGCGGTCGCGCTGGGCGATCTGCTGGATGTCGAGGTTGAGCGCGGTCGACCCGCCGACCAGCACGCCCTCGCCCGCCTCGTCGAGCGCCGACCGCAGCCGCTCCACGGTCGCGTAGGCGGCGCTGCTGTCGGGCGGGTCGGCCAGCACGGCGTCGACCTGCACGAGCCCGGCTTCGGGCGGACCGGACGGCTGCACCGCCTGCACCCCGCGGTCGGCCCGCAGCACGCCCGCGACCGCAGCGGCCTCCCCCTCGCCGATGACGTTCAGCGGCGCCGCAGCGCCCACCGGGTAGTGCCGCTCCAGCGCGGCCTGTCCCTCGGTCGACTCGGCCGCCCCCCGGAACTGCTGCTCGTTGGTGAGGCCGCCGGCGTCCAGCGTCGTGAGCCCGCCCCAGAGCGCCAGCAGCAC
>DATMJH010000232.1:0-15566 GCA_035554015.1 Mycobacteriales bacterium | reverse complement strand
GCTTCGAGTGACCAAGACCGGCCGCGCCGCGGCCGTCGCCACCGGGCTCGCGCTCCTGCTCGCCGCGTGCGGCGGTGACGACGCCGGCGCCGACAACGGCTCCGACGGGGGCGGCAGCGACCTGTCCGGCACGATCCAGATCGACGGCTCCAGCACCGTCGCGCCGCTGTCCGAGGCGGCCGCCGAGCTGTTCCAGGAGGAGAACAGCGGCGTCAACGTCGTCGTGGGCACCTCCGGCACCGGTGGTGGCTTCGAGAAGTTCTGCGCCGGCGAGACCGACATCAGCGACGCGTCCCGTCCGATCAAGGACGAGGAGGCCGCGATCTGCGAGTCGAACGGCATCGCCTTCGAGGAGATCACCGTGGCCAACGACGGCATCGCCATCGTCGTCAACCCGGAGAACGACTGGGCCGAGTGCCTCACCGTCGAGCAGCTCAACAAGATCTGGGGACCGGAGAGCACGGTCAAGAGCTGGAAGGACGTCGACCCGTCGTTCCCGGACGAGCCGCTCACGCTGTTCGGCCCCGGTACCGACTCCGGCACCTTCGACTACTTCACCGACGAGATCAACGGTGAGGAGGGCGCCTCGCGCACCGACTACCAGCCGTCCGAGGACGACAACGTCATCGTCCAGGGCGTGCAGGGCAGCAAGGGCGCGATGGGCTACTTCGGCCTCTCCTACGTCGAGGAGAACGAGGGCGCCGTCAAGGCGATCGAGGTCGACGGCGGCGACGGCTGCGTCGCTCCGTCCACCGAGACCGTGCTCGACGGCACGTACAAGCCGCTCGGCCGGCCGCTGTTCATCTACCCGTCGGACAAGGCTCTCGAGCGCCCGGAGGTGCAGGCCTTCCTCGACTTCTACATCGAGAACAGCGACGACATCGCCGAGCAGGCGCTGTACGTGCCGCTGTCGGACGAGCAGCGCGAAGAGGCCAAGAGCAAGATCGAGAGCCTCGTCTCCTAGAGCGAACCGGTCGCCGTCCCGCCCCGACCCGGGGTGGGACGGCGACCGTCCGCAGGGGCAGACTGCACCGGCCGTCAGCAGCCACCACCTCCGGGAGCCCGAGCCGTGACCACCGCTCCAGCCACAGGCACACCGAGCGCCGCCCCGCCGCTCGGGCGGACCATCGTGCGTGGCCGTCCCCGCTACGGGGAGCGCGTCGTCGAGACCGGTCTCGCGCTCGCAGCCTTCCTCTCCGTCCTGACCACGGTCGGCATCGTGCTGTCGCTGCTCGACGGCACCCGGGAGTTCTTCTCCCAGATCCGCGTCCGGGACTTCCTGCTCGGGACGGTCTGGACGCCGCTTTTCGCCAACGGCTCGTACGGCGTGCTGCCGATCCTGTCGGCCACGCTGCTCATCACGCTCATCGCCATGCTGGTCGCCATCCCGATCGGGCTGGGCGCCGCCATCTACCTGTCGGAGTACGCCGGCGGCCGGGCCCGCTCGATCCTCAAGCCGGTGCTCGAGGTGCTGGCCGGCATCCCGACCGTCGTGTTCGGGTTCTTCGCCCTCAGCTTCGTCACACCGAACCTGCTCAAGCCCTTCTTCGACTCCATCGGCGTGTTCAACGCGCTGTCCGCCGGCCTGGTCATCGGCGTCCTCATCATCCCGATCGTCGCGTCGCTGTCGGAGGACGCCCTGTCGGCCGTGCCGCAGGCCATGCGCGACGGTGCCCTGGCGCTCGGGGCCACGCGCACCAAGGTGGCCCGCAAGGTCGTCCTGCCGGCCGCGCTGTCCGGTGTCATCGCCTCGTTCGTGCTCGCGCTGTCGCGCGGCATCGGCGAGACGATGGTCGCCGTCATCGCCGCCGGCTCCATCGCGCAGCTGACGGCCGATCCGCGCCAGCCCATGCAGACGATGACCGCCTTCATCGCCCAGGCCGCCTCCGGCGACCAGCCCACCGGGTCGCTCGGCTACAACACGCTGTTCGCCGTGGGCGCGCTGCTGTTCGTCATCACGCTGTTCATCAACGTCATCAGCATCCGGCTGGTGCGCCGGTTCCGTGAGGTGTACGAGTGAGCGTCCGCACCGGGATCGACGCCGGCGTCGAGGCCGGCCGCGGCCACGAGCGGCGCGGCACGCTGGGCCGCGCCTCGCGCAGCGAGCGACGAGCCGGCCGGGCCTTCGAGGCGATGCTGCTGGCCTGCCTCGGCTTCGGGCTGCTCGTGCTCGCGGTGCTGCTGTACGACGTCATCACTACCGGGTGGTCCCGCTTCAACCTCGATCTCGTGCAGGGCATGCCGTCCGGACGGCCGGCCCGGGCCGGCATCCAGTCCGCGATGATGGGCACCATCTGGGTGATCAGCCTCGTCGCGCTCATCACCGTGCCGCTGGGCATCGCGACCGCCGTGTACCTCGAGGAGTACGCGAACCCGGAACGCTGGTTCAACCGCGCCGTGGAGCTCAACATCCAGAACCTGGCCGCGGTGCCGAGCATCGTCTACGGCATCCTCGGGCTCGCCTTCTTCAACCGCGGCCTCGGGTTCGGCGGATCGGTGCTCGCCGTGGCGCTGACGCTGTCGCTGCTCGTGCTGCCGATCGTCATCATCTCCTGCCGCGAGGCCATCCGCTCGATCCCCACCGGTATCAAGGAGGGGGCGCTCGCGCTCGGCGCGACGCGGCTGCAGACGGTGCGGCGAACCATCCTCCCGAACGCGATCCCCGGGACGGCGACGGGCTCGATCCTCGCGCTGTCACGCGCGATCGGGGAGGCGGCGCCGGTGCTGCTGGTCGCCGGCGGTCTGGTCTTCATCACCTTCAACCCGGAGGGCGTGCTCAGCCAGACCACCGTGCTGCCCGTCCAGATCTTCAACTACGTGAGCCGGCCGCAGGAGGAGTTCCGCACCGTCGCCGCAGCGGCGATCCTCGTGCTGCTGCTCATCCTGCTGGTGATGAACTCGGCCGCGATCTTCATCCGCAACCGCTTCCAGCGCAAGTGGTGACGCTCATGCCAGGCACACCGCTGGCCGCTGCCGACGTTGTGCTGCAACAGTCCTCCCATGACCGACAGCCCTGATCGAGGTCACGACGTGCCCAAGACCCCCGCCCAGCCCGACACACGCCCCGGTGTCGAGATCTCGGCTCCCGGCCACCGTCACCAGGACGACATCCCGGCACCCACGGCCGACGGCCGCTGGCACGGCAGCGCCACGGTGCCTGACCCGGTGCTCGAGGTCCGCGACCTGAACGTCTACTACGGCGACCACAAGGCCGTGCGCGACGTCTCGATGCAGATGGCACGGTTCGAGATCACCGCGTTGATCGGCCCGTCCGGCTGCGGCAAGAGCACGGTGCTGCGCTGCCTCAACCGCATGAACGACCTCATCCCCGGCGCCCGCGTCGAGGGCCAGGTGCGCTACCACGAGCAGGACATGTACAGCGCCGAGGTCGACGCGATCGAGGTGCGCCGCCGGATCGGCATGGTGTTCCAGAAGCCGAACCCGTTCCCGAAGTCCATCTACGACAACGTCGCCTTCGGGCCGAAGGTCAACGGCGTCAAGAAGGGGCTCGACGACGTCGTCGAGGAGAGCCTGACCCGCGCGGCGCTGTGGGACGAGGTGAAGAGCAAGCTCAAGACCAATGCCTACGGCCTGTCCGGCGGGCAGCAGCAGCGGCTGTGCATCGCCCGCGCCATCGCCACCCGGCCCGAGGTCATCCTCATGGACGAGCCCTGCTCGGCTCTCGACCCGATCGCCACCGCGAAGATCGAGGACCTCATGGAGGAGCTCAAGCGCGACTACACGATCGTCATCGTCACGCACAACATGCAGCAGGCCGCCCGCGTGTCCGACCGGACGGCGTTCTTCACCGCCGAGGCCGACCCGGCGACCGGTCAGCGCACCGGTCTGCTCGTGGAGTACAACCCGACTCAGAAGCTGTTCACCAAGCCGGACGACGACCGGACCGAGGGCTACATCACCGGCCGCTTCGGCTGAGCCGGACGGCCGTGCGCCGCGCTTACGAGGAGCAGCTCGGGTCGCTTCAGGACGGCCTCGCCGCGCTCGCCCGGCTGGCGACCAGGGCGGTGACCCAGGCGACCCGTGCCCTCGTCGAGCAGGACGCCGGCGCAGCGCGCGAGGTCATCGACCTGTCGAACGCCGTCCACGAGCTCCACGAGCACCTCGACACGGTGGCCATGGATGCCCTCGCGCGGCAGCAGCCGGTCGGGTCGGACCTGCGCGTCATCGTCTCCTCGATGCGCATGTCGAGCGACCTCACGAGGGTGGCCGACTACGCCGTCCACGTCGCCCGGAGCGCAGGTCCCGCGCTGCCGGACGCGACGCGGGCCACGCTCGCGGAGATGGGTGGGCGGGCCGCGGCCATCACGGCCAAGGCGGCCGACGTGGTCGCCTCGCGCGACCTCGACGCCGCGTCGTCCCTGTTGCTCGACGACGACGCGGTCGACCGGCTGAACCAGGAGCTGATCGAGACGCTGCTGGGCACGCCCGCGGGCATCCCCGCCGAGCAGGTCGTCGGGCTCACCCTCGTCGGCCGCTACTACGAACGGCTCGCCGACCACGCCGCCGGGGTGGCCAGGTCGGTCGCGTACATCGTCACCGGCGCCCCGCCCGGCCGGCACCTCGGGCACCGCCCCCGGGACGAAGCCGACGAATGGTGATGGCTGTGGTCGACGCGACAGGTGCATGCCCCGGTTCGCCACCCGCCGTTCACCCCACGTTCATCTTTCGGCGGCACGCTGCCATCCTCCCCGCCTCCAGGAGCACCCGTGACCCTGACCCGCACCGACAGCCCTGACGACGAGCGCCGGCAGCTCGACGCCGCCCGGCGAGATCTGGTCGCCGAGTTCGCCGACCGCGTTCCCGAGAGCGAGGTGGGCGCGCGCTTCGACGAGATCGCCCGCGCCTTCGAGGGAGCCCCGGTGCGGACGTTCGTGCCGGTCCTCGTCGGTCGCGCCGCGCGTGAGCAGCTGCGGCAGGCAGTCAGCGCCTGACCGGCCGATCCGCAGCTCAGGCGCCGCCGCGGAGCGGGACGTCGAGGTCGCGGAGCAGGCCGCGCACCCGCGCGTCGACGTCGTCGACGATGCGGCGCACCGCGTCGAGCTCCTGGCCCTTGGGGTCGTCCACCTGCCAGTCCTCGTAGCGCGTGCCGGGGAACACCGGGCAGGTCTCGCCGCAGCCCATGGTGACGACGACGTCGCTGCCCTCGACGGTCTCGGGGGTGAGCAGCGCCGGCCGGTGCTCGGCGGTCGACAGGCCGCGCTCGGCGAGCACCGCCGCGACCGCCGGGTTGACGCCGTCGCCCGGCTCGGAGCCGGCGCTGCGCACCTCGACGGCGTCACCGGCGTAGTGCCGGGTGAGCACCTGCGCCGCGACCGAGCGGCCGCTGTTGTGGATGCACGCGTACAGGACGGTGGGTCGGGTCACCGGGATGCTCCCTCGGGCTCGGACAGCCGGGTCAGGTCGGCGGCCAGCTCGGCCGCGCGCGGGTAGAGCAGGCGGACCACGCCGTAGGCGAGCCCGCCGCCGACCAGCTGCATGAGGACGAACATCGGCACCGACGACGGCGCGATGCCGGCGAACGTGTCGGACAGCGTGCGGCCGATGGTCACCGCCGGGTTCGCGAACGACGTCGAGCTGGTGAACCAGTACGCGGCGGTGATGTAGGCGCCGACGGCGTAGGCGACGTGCGCGCTGCGGCCGGACCGCACCACGCCGAACACGACGACGACCAGGCCGAGCGTGGCGACCACCTCGGCCAGCCACAGCGAGCCGGCGGAGCGCTCGGTGCTGCTGAGGTCGACGGCGTCGAGCTCGAACATCAGGTTGGCCAGCACGCTGCCGAGGCCCCCGCCGAGCAGCTGCGCGCCGATGAGCAGCGCGGCGACCGGCGTGGTGATCGCTCCGAAGGCGCGTTCGACGAGCGTGACGACGGGGTTGAAGGCCGCCGAGACCGGGCCGAGAGCGAGGATCAGCGCGACGAGCACGGCACCGGTGACGAGCGCGTTCTGGAGCAGCTGGAGCCCGACGTCGTCCGGGCTCAGCCGGCTGGCCGCGATGCCGCTGCCCACGACGGTCGCGACGAGCAGCATGGTGCCGAGGAACTCGGCAAAAGCCTTGCGCAGCAGCAGGTCCCGGTCCATCAGCACGGTCGTCGCACCGGTGCCGACTCCGCGAGCCGGGCCAGCTGGGCGCCGAGCCGGCGCAGGACGTCGCTCCGCAGCCGGTAGTAGGTGAACCGGCCACACGGTTCGGCCTCGACCAGCCCGGCCTCGCGCAGCACGCGCAGGTGGTTGCTCACCCCGCTCTGCGTGATGCCGAGCTCGTCGACGAGGTGGCAGGTGCACAGCTCCTCGGCGGCGAGCAGCTCGAGGATGCGCGCCCGGACCGGGTCGGCGACGACGCGGAGCAGCGCGTCGTCGAGCTGCACGCGACGCCACGGCGTGGTCCGCGCGCGCACCGTCGTGCGACGGCTGGTCACATCAGGCGTGCGTGACATCACGTGTCCATGATGCACGCCGCTCAGACCCGGTGGAGATGAACGCTGTGCGAACAGCACCGGCGGGGCGCCGCGGCCGTAGTGGGGCTGGCAGGCTGCGTACCCGTGACCACGCTCGACCGGCGGCTGGGCCTCAGCGACGCGGTGGTCATCGGGGTCGGCTCGATGATCGGCGCAGGCGTGTTCTCCGCCTTCGCCCCGGCGGCGCAGGCGGCGGGGGCGGGGCTCTTGCTCGGCCTGGCCCTCGCCGCCGTCGTCGCGTACTGCAACGCGACCGCCTCGGCGCAGCTCGCGGCGACCTACCCGACGTCCGGCGGTACGTACGTCTACGGCCGCGAGCAGCTCGGCTCCTGGTGGGGCTTCCTCGCCGGCTGGGGGTTCGTCGTCGGCAAGACCGCGAGCTGCGCGGCGATGGCTCTCACCTTCGCCGCCTACGCGGCACCCGGGGCGGAGCGGCCGGTCGCCGTCGCCGCGGTCGTGGCGCTGGTGACCGTCAACTGCCTCGGCGTCTCCCGCACCGCCGGCCTCACCCGCGTGCTCGTCGCGGTGTCGCTCACCTCGCTCGCCGTCGTCGCGGTCGCGGGACTGTCGGCCGACGACGGGCGCGACCTGTCCGCGGTCGTGCCGGCCGTCGACTCCTGGTACGGCGTGCTCCAGTCGGCCGGCCTGCTGTTCTTCGCCTTCGCCGGCTACGCGCGCATCGCCACGTTGGGCGAGGAGGTACGCGACCCTGCCCGCACGATCCCGCGCGCGGTGCTGGCGGCGCTGGCCGTCGCCGTGTGCGTCTACGCGCTGGTGGGCGTCGCCGCACTGGCGGCGCTGGGGGCGGACGGCGTCGCGCAGGCCGCGGCGCCGCTGGCCGCCACGGTGCAGGCCGCGGGATGGGCGTGGGCCGAGCCGGTCGTGCGGGTCGGGGCGGCCACCGCCTCGCTCGGCGCGCTGCTCGGCCTGGTCGCCGGCATCGGGCGCACGACCCTCGCCATGGCCCGGCACGACGACCTGCCCCGCTGGCTGTCTGCCGTGCACCCGCGGCACGCCGTGCCGCACCGGGCCGAGATCGCCGTCGGCGTGGTCGTGGTGGTGCTGGTGCTCGCGACCGACCTGCGCGGAGCGATCGGGTTCTCCTCCTTCGGCGTGCTCCTGTACTACCTCGTCGCGAACGTCTCGGCCTTCACCCAGCCGACCGAGCAGCGCCGGTTCCCGCGGTGGCTACAGGTGCTCGGCGCCGTGGGCTGCGGGCTGCTCGTCGTGACGCTGCCGGTCGGGTCGGTGCTCGCCGGCGTCGCGGTGTTCGCCGTCGGCGCCGGCTACCGGCTGGCGCGGCGCCATCGCACGAGAGCCGGCTGAGGGCGGCCGTCCTGACCGGATGTCTCCGGTTCACCCCGGGTTCATGCGATGTGGGACGACCTGCCACGTCGGCTTCCTAGCGTCGCGCCCGTCGCCGGCGGACCGGCCGCCGGGCACGCTGGGAGTGACTGCATGACCGAGCTGACCGACCGCGTCGACGTCGACCCCTCTGGCGCCCTCGACGTCGACCCTGACGACTTCTCCTCCAACCCCTCGACGGCGCCGCGGTTCCGTGACGTCGTCGAGGCGCGGCTGTCGCGCCGCACCGTGCTGCAGGGCGGCATGCTCACCGCGGCGGCGTTCCTGTCCACCTCGCTGCTGGACACGCCGGCGGCGCAGGGCGCGCCACGCTCCACCAGCCGCGGCGCGCGACCGGCCGCCGCGCCCGCGCTGCTGGGCTACCGGCCGGTGCCGCTCAGCACGGCCGACGAGGTGATCGTCCCCGCGGGTTACACCGCCGTGCCGTTCATCCCGTGGGGGACGCCGCTGCAGCCGAGCGGCCCCGGCTTCCGGCCGGGAACGGCGCCGTTCGTGCCCGACGGCAACACCGCCGCCGAGCAGGAGCGGCAGATCGGCATGCACCACGACGGCATGCACTACTTCCCGTTCGGCAAGGGCGGCGACGCCAGCCGCCGTGGGCTCCTGGTCGTGAACCACGAGTACACCGACGAGGACGTGCTGCACACCGGTGAGTTCTCCGGCGACACCGGGGCATGGATCGCCGCCAACCGCGGCCGATACACCCTCGACATGGTGCGCAAGTCGCAGGCGGCGCACGGCGTCGCTGTCGTCGAGGTGCGCGAGGACAAGCGCGGTCGATGGAAGGTCATGCCGTCCACGTACAACCGCCGGGTCACCGCGAACACGCCGATGACGTTCTCCGGGCCGGCCGCCGGGAGCCCGCTGCTCGACACCGGCAAGCCGGCCGACGGCACCAACCCGGTCGGCACCATCAACAACTGCAGCCACGGCTTCACGCCGTGGGGCACCTACCTCGCCTGCGAGGAGAACTTCAACGGCTACTTCAGCCGGGCCGCCGGCGACTACGGCACGAACTCGGCACTGCTGACCCGGTACGGCGTCGGCGGCGACCGGTACAACTGGACCACGCACGACAGCCGCTTCGCCGTCACCCCCGACAGGCCGAACGAGCCGAACCGGTTCGGCTGGGTGGTCGAGATCGACCCGTTCCAGCCGGCGTCGACGCCGGTCAAGAGGACCGCGCTGGGCCGCCTCAAGCACGAGGGCGCCCACGTGCACGAGACCGCCAGCGGGCACGTCGTCGTCTACATGGGCGACGACCAGTCGGACGACTACGCGTACAAGTTCGTCAGCGCCCGGCCGTGGCGCGCCATGGTGATGGACGGCCAGAGCCCGCTCGACCACGGCACGCTGTACGTCGCGCGGTTCGACGCCGACGGCAGCGGCCGGTGGATCCCGCTCGTGCACGGGCAGAACGGCCTGACGGCCGGGAACGGCTTCGCCGACCAGGCCGACGTGCTGGTCAAGACGCGGCTGGCGGCCGACCGGGTCGGCGCCACCCCGATGGACCGCCCGGAGTGGACGACGGTCGACCCGACGACCGGCCTGGTCTACCTCACCCTCACGAACAACACCGGACGCAAGACCCCGAACGGCCCCAACCCGCGGGTGCTCGTCGAGGGTGCGGGACAGGACCTGGACGGCGACGGCACGCCCGGCGAGGGCCGGGTCGGCAACCCCTGGGGCCAGATCGTCCGCTGGCAGGAGCACAACGGCGACCACACCGCCACGACCTTCGTCTGGGATCTGCTGCTGCTCGCCGGCCAGGGCGCCGGCAGCGGCGACGGCTCGACCATCGCCGCCGAGGACGCCTTCGGCTCGCCGGACGGCCTGTGGGCCGACCCGGACGGCCGGCTGTGGATCCAGACCGACGGGCGCCAGCCGGGCGGTGCGCACGACCAGATGCTCGCCGCCGCCCCGACGGCGTTGAAGCCGGGTCAGGTCGCCGACACCCCGGAGATCCGCCGCTTCCTCACCGGGCCGATCGGCGCCGAGGTCACCGGCGTCATCACCACGCCGGACCAGCGCACGATGTTCGTCAACATCCAGCACCCCGAGGCGAGCTGGCCCCGGGTCGGCGGCACGACGCCGCGGTCGTCGACCGTGGTCGTCACCAAGGACGACGGCGGCGTGATCGGCACCTGACGGCACCTCACCGAGCGGGGCGGGCGACCGAACGGCGCCCGCCCCGCTCGCGCGTCCGGGGTCGCCTGCCCTCGGCCGGCGCCGGCGACGTGCAGACTGCTCGCGTGGACGCCGGCACCATCGTCCTGCCCCGGCGGCAGGCGACCCCCTTCCGCTCTGCCGGTCGCCGGCTGCTCGTCGCGGTGCTCGTGCTGCTCACGATCGCCACGGTCGTCTCGCTCGACCCCGACGGCTACAGCGACGTGGACGGCAGCGTCAGCTGGTTCGACGGGCTGTACTACGCGACGGTCAGCGCCTCCACCACCGGGTACGGCGACATCGCGCCGGTGACCGACCAGGCGCGGCTCGTGAACGTCCTCGTCGTCACGCCGCTGCGGGTGCTGTTCGTCGTCGCGCTCATCGGCAGCGCCTTCGAGGTGGTCACGACGACGGCGCGCGAGCTGTTCAGACGCCGCACCTACCGCCAGCACCTGCACGGGCACACCGTCGTCGTCGGCTACGGCACCCGGGGGCGTGCCGCGGTGCGGGCGCTGCTCGACCGGGGCGTGGGCCGCGACATGGTCATCGCCATCGACAGCAACGTCGACGCGGCCGACGAGGCGATCGCCGACGGCATCGCCGCCGTCCACGGCGACGCGACCCGCAACGCCGTGCAGCGGGCCGCATTCATCAAGGACGCCGCGCACGTCATCGTCGCGGTCTCCCAGGACGCGACGTCGGTGCTGGCCACGCTCACCAGCCGTCGGCTCGCGCCGTCGGCGCAGATCACCGCATCGGTGCGCGAGACGGTGAACGTCCCGCTGCTGCACAGCAGCGGCGCCGACAACGTCGTCGTGTCGTCGGAGACGGCCGGTCGCCTGCTCGGCGTGGCGGTCTCACGCCCTGCCGCGGCCAGCGTGCTGACCGACCTGCTCACGCCGCACGAGGCGCTCGGACTGCACGAGCGGCCGGTCGAGGCGGACGATGTCGGCCGGCTGCCGCGCGAGCTCGACGGCCTGGTCATCGCGGTGGTCCGCGGCGGTCAGCGGCTGCTCTACTGCGACGAGCGGGTCGGCAGGCTGCGCGAGGGCGACGTGCTCGTGGAGATGCAGCACCGATCCGACTGAGCGGGCCCCGTTCACCTTGCCGCCGTATGGTCCGCGGCATGGCTGCCGGCGGTCTCGAGGTGGAGCGCAAGTACGACGCGCCGGCGGCGGGCCGGCCGCTGCCGGACCTCACCCGGGTGCCGGGCGTGGCCGCCGTCGCGCCGCTGGACGACGAGCTGCTCGACGCCGTCTACGTCGACACCGCCGACCTGCGGCTGGCGCGGGCCCGCGCGACCCTGCGGCGCCGCACCGGCGGACGCGACGCCGGGTGGCACCTGAAGCTGCCGGCTGCGGGCGGCGCGCGGCACGAGGTCACGGCTCCGCTGCGCGGACAGGCGGTCCCGGCGGCGTTGGCGAGGCTCGTGCGGTCACGGGCGCGCGGAGCCCCGCTGACCCCGGTGGCGCGGCTCAGGACCACCCGGACCGTGCTGCAGCTGCGCGACGAGGACGGGCGGGTGCTGGCGGAGCTGGCGGACGACGCGGTCGTCGCGGAGGTCGTCGACGAACCCGCGGCCACGGCGGAGTGGCGGGAGCTGGAGGTCGAGCTGGTCGACGGCGACGTCGCGCTGCTGGACGCCGTCGAGACGCTGCTGCTGGCGTCGGGCGCGCGGCGGTCGCCGTCGGCGTCGAAGCTCGGGCGGCTGCTCGGCGAGCGCGCGCTGCCGGACGCCGTCGTCGAGCCCCGCACCGCCGGCGACGCCGTGCTCGCCCATCTGCGCGAGCACGTCGACGAGCTCGTCGCGCGCGACCCGCTGGTGCGCCGTGACGAGCCGGACTCGGTGCACAAGATGCGGGTGGCGACACGGCGGCTGCGCAGCGCGCTCAAGACGTTCCGGCCACTGCTCGAGCGCGAGCGCACCGACCCGCTGCGCGAGGAGCTCAAGCACCTCGCGGGCGTGCTCGGCGCCGCCCGCGACGCCGAGGTGCTGCGCGACCGGCTGCTCGAGCAGGTGCACGCCGAGCCCGCCGAGCTGGTGCTCGGGCCGGTGGCCCAGTCGATCGCCGACGAGCTGGGCGGCCGCTACCGCAAGGCGCACCGGGCCGTCGTCCGCGAGCTCGACGGCGGGCGCTACCTGCAGCTGCTCGAGGACCTCAGCGCGCTGCTGGCCGACCCGCCGCTGACCGAACGGGCAGGACGCAAGGCGCGCAAGGAGCTGCCGCGCCTGGTCGGTCGGGTGTGGCACCGGCTGCGGGACACGCACGCCGCCGCGGAGGCCGCGCAGACCGAGACCGAGCGGGCGCACCTGCTGCACGAGGTGCGCAAGACGGCCAAGCAGGCGCGTTACGCCGGTGAGGCGGTGGCGCCCGTCGTCGGCCGCGACGCGGTGCAGTTCGCGGCGCGGGCCGAAGCCGTGCAGGAGGCCCTCGGCGAGCACCAGGACAGCGTCGTCAGCCGCGAGGCGCTGCGCGGGCTGGCCGTGCGGGCGCACCTGTCCGGGGGCAACGGCTTCACGTTCGGCCGGCTGCACGGGCTCGAGGACGCGCGCGCGGCGCGCGCCGACGTCGCCTTCCAGGCCGCGTGGGACGACCTCGACCGGAAGAAGGTGCTCGGATGGCTGCGCTGAGCGACCGGCTGCCTCTCGGCCCGCTGAAGGGGCCGGTCAGCACCGCCGAGGAGCTCGTCGGCCGTGTCGTCGGCGCGGTGGTCGACGCCTCCGGCCCGCTCGACGCCGCCGCGAGCAACGGGCATCGGCGCGAGGTCGCACCGCGGCCGGCGGCGCTGCCCGCACCGGCCGCTCGCGCGCCGCGGCCGCCGCGGCGGCCGCTGCCGACCGCACCGGCCCCGGTGACCGACAACCCGGTGCAGTTCGACCTGCCGGACGACCTCGTCGACCACCTGGCCGAGCTGCGGGTGGAGTACGACGACGACGGCGAGCCGTCGCTGGTGCGCGCCGACGGCCAGCGCGTCGACACCTGGCGCGAGGGCTACCCGTACGCCGAGCGGATGAGCCGCGAGGAGTACGACCGCACCAAGCGCCTGCTGCAGATCGAGCTGCTCAAGCTGCAGCGCTGGGTCAAGGCGACCGGCGCCAAGGTCGTGCTGGTCTTCGAGGGCCGCGACGCCGCCGGCAAGGGCGGCACCATCAAGCGCTTCACCGAGCACCTCAACCCCCGCGGCGCGACGGTGGTGGCGCTGGACAAGCCGAGCCCGCGCGAGATGTCGCAGTGGTACTTCCAGCGCTACGTCGCGCACCTGCCGGCGGCCGGCGAGATCGTGATGTTCGACCGGTCCTGGTACAACCGGGCCGGCGTCGAGCGGGTGATGGGCTTCTGCACCGACGAGGAGTACCAGGAGTTCCTCGCGCGCACCCCCGAGTTCGAGCGCGCGCTCGTGCGCTCGGACATCGCCCTGGTGAAGTTCTGGTTCTCGGTGTCGCGGCTCGAGCAGCGCACGCGGTTCGTCATCCGGCACGTCGACCCGGTGCGGCAGTGGAAGCTGTCGCCGATCGACCTGGCCTCGCTCGACCGGTGGGACGACTACACGGTCGCCAAGGAGGTCATGTTCGCGGCGACCGACACCGTGCACGCGCCGTGGACGGTCGTGAAGAGCAACGACAAGAAGCGCGGGCGCATCGAGGCGATGCGGTACGTGCTCAGCCGGTTCGACTACGAGGACAAGGACGCCGACGTCGTCGGCGTACCCGACCCGCGCATCGTCGGGCCGGCGGTCGAGGTGTACGAGCAGGGCGAGCAGCGCCCGGCCTGACGGCTCTGGTCAGGCCGGCTCCTCGACGACGCCGCGCGCGGCGGCCGCCATGTGCCGGTAGCGCGCCGCCGGCGTCATGCCCATGAAGTGCAGCGCGCACGGATCGGAGACCCGCGGGCGGTCGGCGTAGGAGTCGGCCGCGCTGTTGAAGCGCTCGTCGTCGCTGCGCGCGCCGAGGTACGGCGCGTTCCAGGCCGGCGGCAGCCAGCTCGTTCCGGCGAGGAACGGGCTGCCCGGCCCGGGCCCGGCCCAGTGGTACCGCTCGTCGCCGCGGTACCAGCCGAGCGCGGCGAGCACGGCGCCCTGGTCGGCCCACGGGCCGGGCTGCGGCCCGGCGGCCTCGACGGCGTCGAGGAAGCTGAACGCCTGCGGGCAGGAGCGCATCAGCCACACGCCGGTGTTGGGGTTCACGCGATGCTCGGCCGGCACCTGCTCGAGCACGAACGCCTGAAACGCTCTGGTGCGCAGGTGCGTCGCGATGTCGTCGTCGTCGCGCAGCAGCAGCACGTCCGCGTCCAGCCACAGTGCCAGCGGGTACCGCTCGAGCGCGGAGCGCAGCAGCCTCGTCTTGGCCCACTTGGCGCGCTGAGCCGCGGCGTCCGCGCCGGCGCCGTCCGTGCCGAGTTCCTCGGCCAGGACCGTCCAGCCCCATACGGCGGCGTAACGCCGGAACGTGGGCAGCGCCAGGTCGTGCAGCGCCGCGCGCATCGACGGTCCGGCGGCGGTCACGATCGCACCGCGGTGGCCGCGGGAGCGAGGGAGCCGGATCGTCGCCATGCCACCTCCTGCGCAGAGTGCGCGCAGCAGACCCTGCTCAGGTGAACAGGCGGCGACGACGCCGTGACCCGGACGTGGTGAGCGGCCGTCGTCCGGATGTCGGCGGGCGACCGGGGGAGTCGCCGCTCAGGCAGCGGCGGTGCCGGCTGCGGTCAGCGCCACCCGCGCCGACGACGGCACGTCGGTGATGACCATGTCGACGCCGTGCTTGGCGAACCGGCGCACGTCGCGCCGGCGGTTGACGGTCCATGCGCACACCGCCACGCCGACGGCGTGCGCCGTCTCGGTCGTGTCCGGAGCCGCGAGCAGCGCGGCCACGTGCGGGTGCACCTCGTCGTGACCGGCTGCGAGCGCCTGCCGCAGCAGCGTCGACGGCCGGGTCAACGGCCGGCCCAGCAGCGCGGTGCGCACGCCGCACCCCGGTGGCAGCAGCCGCCGGACGTGCGCCGCGACGGTCACCGAGAACGACGAGACCGTCACGTCCATCGGCACTCCGGCGCGCTGCAGCGAGCGCAGCTGGCCCGCGACGGCCAGCGCCGTGCGCGCCGCGGCTGCCGGTGCGGGCGGCGGCTTCTTCAGCTCGAGCACCACCCGCCGGCCGTTGGCGGCCACCAGCGCCTCGTCAGCCCTCGCGAGCGTCACGCCCTGCTCGGCCGCCGTCTCCCGCAGGCACGTCCAGGAGTTTCCCGCGACGGTGATCGGCGTGCCGGTCAGCCGCGCGAGATCGGGGTCGTGGCACAGCACGAGCACGCCGTCGGCGCTGAGCCGGACGTCGAGCTCGACGCCGTCGGCACCCGCGGCGAACGCGGCGTCGACGGCGGCCAGGGTGTTCTCCGGCCGGCCGGGGGCGGGCAGTCCGCGGTGCGCGAGGAGGAGCACGTGATCACCGTCGGCACCGGACGTGTCCGGACACGGGAGCCGAGGTGGACGTCAGGTGACGTGTCCACGGCGATCAAGCAACGCCCCCGGCCGGCCGGAGAACACCCTGGCCGCCGTCGACGCCGCG
>DATMJH010000231.1:0-3501 GCA_035554015.1 Mycobacteriales bacterium | reverse complement strand
GAGCAGCGCCTGCACCTCCGGGTCGAGCTGCGTGCCCTCGACCAGCGCTTCGATCTCGGCGGTCGACTGCACCAGCTCCCGCACGGCCAGCAGCTGCTGGCGGCGGCGGGCCAGCTCGGCCTGCTCGGACGTGCGGGCGTGGTAGCTGCGCACGGTCTCGCTGATCTCCGCGAGGTACCGCTCGCGGTTGGCCGGCAGCGCGCTGGACAAGCCGGTCGACGTCTTCGTCGTGACGTCGGGCAGCTGGCCCGCGCCGACCGGCAGCCCCTTCTCGGCGAGCAGCCCGCGCAGGTGCTGGTAGAGCGCCGTGACGCCGTCGTCGGCGAAGCGCGCAGCGCTCGTGCCGAAGACCGGCATGTCCTGCCAGCTCGCCCCGAACGCCTCGCGGTTGCGCACGACCTGCTTGGCGACGTCGCGCCGGGCGTCCTCCGCTCCGCGCCGCTCGTACTTGTTGATGGCGACCGCCGCGGCGGCGTCGAGCATGTCGATCTTCTCGAGCTGGCTGGCCGCGCCGTACTCCGGCGTCATGACGTACAGCGGCACGTCGCAGAACGGCACGATGCCGGCGTCGCCCTGTCCGATGCCGGGCGTCTCGACGACGACGAGGTCGTTGCCCGCCGCCTTGCACGCGTCGATGACCTCCTGCAGGCGCTCCGGCAGACGTCCGTCATTCGAGCGCGTGGCCAGCGAGCGGAAGAACACCGTGCCGGAGTCGGTGCTGTTCATGCGGATCCGGTCGCCGAGCAGCGCCCCGCCGCCCTTGCGGCGGGTCGGGTCGACGGCGAGAACGGCGACGCGGAGCTTGTCCTCCTGGTCGATGCTCAGCCGCCGGAGCAGCTCGTCGGTGAGGCTCGACTTGCCGGAGCCGCCGGTGCCGGTGATGCCGAGCACCGGGACCGACCGCCGCGCGGTGGCCTCGCGGAGCGCCGTGGCCAGCTCCGGGTCGCGGCCCTGCTCGAGCACAGTGAGGGCCCGGGCCAGCGCCGCCGGTGAGCCGGAGAGCACGTCGTCGACCGACGGCGAGCGCTCGGCGAGGTCGACGTCGCAGGCTCGCACGATCGTGTTGATCATGCCGGCGAGGCCGAGCCGCTGCCCGTCCTCGGGCGCGAAGATGGTGACACCGCGCTCCTTGAGCAGCGCGATCTCCTTCGGGACGATGACGCCGCCCCCGCCGCCGAAGACCTGGACGTGGCCCGCGCCGACCTCGCGCAGCCGCTCGACCAGGTAGGTGAAGTACTCGACGTGCCCGCCCTGGTACGACGAGACCGCGATGCCCTGCGCGTCCTCCTGCAGCGCCGCGGTGACCACGGCGTCGACGCTGCGGTCGTGCCCGAGGTGGACGACCTCGGCGCCCTGCGCCTGCAGCACGCGCCGCATGATGTTGATCGCGGCGTCGTGCCCGTCGAACAGGCTCGCGGCCGTGACGAAGCGGACGGGGTGCACAGGGCGGTGCAGGTCCATGGGAGCACTCCACGCAGCGGGGGAACGGGCATGACGCGCCCCACCAGACCGAGTGCCGGCCGACGGGCCTCACCGACGCCGGCAGGACGGCGCGTCACGGTAGGTGGACGTCCACCTAAAGTCAATGGATGTCCATCTACCGCGCCCTTACGCTGGTCCTGTGCCGCGACTGCCGTTCGACCCCATCGCAGAGGCGCAGCGCAAGTGGGTGGAACACGGGTGGACGGACGCGTCCGACGGCATGGCCGCCGTCACCTCGGTGATGCGAGCGCATCAGATCGTGATCAACCGCGTCGACGACGTGCTGCGCGCGTTCGGCCTGACCTTCGCGCGCTACGAACTACTGATGCTGCTGCACTTCAGCAGCCGCGGCTCGATGCCGGTGAAGAAGGCGAGCGCCCGGCTCCAGGTGCACTCGACGAGCGTCACAAGCGCCGTCGACCGGCTCGAGCGCGACGGCCTTGTGCGGCGCGTGCCGAACCCCACCGACGGCCGGGGGGTACTTGTCGAGCTGACCGACGACGGACGCGCCCTGGCACTCAGAGCCACCGAGGCACTGAACAGTGAGGTTTTCGCGGTTCCGCCGGTACCGCGTGAGCGGCTGGGCGCCCTGCTCGACGCGCTCCGGGAGATGCGGCGGGAGGCCGGCGACTTCGCGTAAGCAGGCGCTCGAAACAGCTGTCCACAGGTCTTGCGGTGACGGTGTATCGAGAGCCGCTGCGAGGGGGGGGCGGCTTCAAGGCCAAGGCCTTGGCGGAGCAGGCGCTCGCCGCGGCCTTGACTGAGGCTGAGGGAGGTCGCCTCACCGACGGAGGAATTATCAGGCTCGGCGCCTACCTCGACGAGTGGCTCACGACCAAGGTCGAGGCAGGGCTACGACCGACGACCGCGGTGTCCTACCGGTTCCACATCGAGCAGTACATCCGTCCGCAGCCCGGCAGCGTTCGGCTGAAGGATCTTCGGCCCGCCCACGTCGAAGGGCTCCTGCGGAGCATCACCGTCGACGAATCGGGTCGGCGGCGCTCGGCCGCGACGGTCCGACGCATCTACGCGACCCTGCGGTCGGCGTTGGCCTCCGCGGTGCGCCGACGCGTGGTCGCCTACAACGCCGCTGCCGACGTTGACCTGCCGAGGACGCAGCGGCCCAAGGTGCGCCCCTGGGAGCCGGCTGGACTGGGACGCTTCCTCGATAGCCTCGACGGGCACCCGCTCGCGGCCGTCTTCGAGCTCATCGCCGCTACGGGACTCCGACGGGGGGAGGCGCTCGGTCTGCGCTGGTCGGACGTGGACCTGGATCGGGCCCGGCTCGTGGTCCGTCAGCAGCTCCTCCAGGTCACGTCGCCTTCTTCTCGCGCGGAGTGGGCCCTACTGCGGAGACCCCCACGCTCAGGCGGCCTTCGGCGCGCCCAAGACCGCCAGCGGTGAGGCGCGCTCCGTGGACCTCGACTCAGGCACGGTTCAGGTCCTGCTGAGGCACCGTGTACACCAGGAGGGCCGCCGGCAGCAGTGGGGCGACGCCTACGTCGACCACGGACTGGTCTTCGCCCGGCCGGACGGCGCACCGATCCCGCCCGAGTACGTCACCAGGGGTGGGCCGCCGGGCCGCCGAGCTCGCTATGGGGCTCGTCCCCAGGGCGCCGCGAGATTCCGCGGCCGACTCGTGTGACCAATCGGTGACCAACCAGGCCTCGAAGACGACTCCCGGCTCGCGCTCAGAGAGCGAAAGCCCAGGTCAGACGGGTGCGCCGCCAGGGACTCGAACCCCGAACCCGCGGATTAAGAGTCCGCTGCTCTGCCAGTTGAGCTAGCGGCGCGTGTGCGGCGAAGACGATAGCAGCGCCGCCCGGATGCCCGGTCCGGTCCGGCTCGTCACGATCTCCCGGCGGGTGTCACCCAAGCGACACCGGACAGCGCGTGTCGAACGCTCAGGTGAGGGCACGCCCGTGCCGACGCAACGGCACCCGAGCACGGAGGACGGAGACCATGACCACTGCTCTCGCTCGCCCCGCCCTGACCGACACCACCTCATCGGTGTCAGGA
>DATMJH010000230.1:0-10521 GCA_035554015.1 Mycobacteriales bacterium | reverse complement strand
CTGCCGATCACGTAGGTCGCGGCGGCCGCCGCGACCTACGTGATCGGCAGCGCGGTCGGCGGCGCCGTGTAGGCGTGCGCCGCCTGCAGCCGCACCTCGACGGTCACCCAGCCGCCGTCGGTGCGGACGCCGACCCGCCCGCCGTGCACCTCCACGAGCCGCCGGACGACGTACAGCCCCATGCCGAGGCCCTCGCGGTGCCGGGTCGAGCCGCTGTCGGCCTGGGTGAAGGGCTCGAACAGCTTGGCCGTGAGCTCGGGGTCGAGGTCGCTGCCGTCGTTGCTCACGGTGATCCAGACGCCGGCGGCGTCGGACCCGCCCGCGACGATCGGCACCGCACCGCCGCTGCCGTGCTGCTGGGCGTTGTCGACCAGGTTCGCCAGCACCTGGTGCAGTGCCTGCCGGTCGATGCGCGCGGTGGTACCCGGCTCCACCAGCACCTGCACCTCGCCGCCGGCCGGCCGCGCCGCGACGGCGAGCATGGCGACCTCGGCGGCGACCGCGTCGACCTCCGCGACGGCGGTCGGGTCGGCCGCCGTCGCCTCGGCAGCGGTGAGCATGTTCTCGAGCAGCCGCGACAGCCGCTCCTGCTGGTCGAGGACGGCGTGCAGCAGCCGCCGCCGACCGTCGACGTCGAGCCGGTCGCCCCGCTTCAGCAGCGTCAGGGCGGCGGCCCGGATGCCCGTCAGCGGCGTGCGGAACTCGTGCGACACGGTGGCGATGAGATCGGCCCGGATCCGGTCGGCATGCGCCAGCCGGGCCTGCACGCTGTCGGTGCCCTCCGCGAGCGCCCGGCGCAGCCGGTCCTCCTCCGAGCGGGCCTGCTCGCTGGCGTACCAGAACAGGATGAGCACGGCCGACTCGGCGAGGATGAAGGCGGCGTGCACGAGCGCCCACACCCACGGGTCGCCGTGCGGGAAGACCGACTCCGGGCGGAGCGCGCCCATGACGCCGTGCTGCACGGCGACGAACGCGATCGCCAGGGCGTAGATCGCCCAATCCTGGTAGAGAGCGACGACGGCAACCACCACGAAGTAGTGGAAGTGCGCCTCGACCTGCCCGGAGAACAGGTGGACCACCAGCGCCGAGCAGGTGAGCAGGCCCATCGACGCGGCGAAGGCGCGCAGCCGCCGGGACGGCAGCGGCGCCAGCGCCGCACCCAGGAGCAGCAGCAGCGGGAGCGTCTGGGCCGGCGCGTGCACCGCGAAGCCGTCGCGCACGGCGGCGAGGACGAGCAGCGCGGGCACGTGCAGACCGAGCAGCCCGCACACCACGCGGTGCCGCCAGCGGAAGTCGCCGGCGGCGAGCTCCCGACCGGCCGGCAGCCACGACGCGCGCCGGGGCGCGGACGAGGGGGCGGCACGGGGGGGCAGGCGCACGGGAACAGCCTTCCCCGTCGCATCGCTCGTCACCATGCCCCGAAGGGGTCATTCGGGGACGCTTCGGGACTAGTAGCGTCGGCGTCTTCGCGCGTCCGTCGCCCGCCCGTGCCCGCCTCGACGGCGCGGCGCGGACGCTCCCCGGTGTAACCTGACCGACATCTGCAGCAGGGCCGCCGACGTCCCGGGTGAGCAGAGAGAACTCCCGTCCACACCACCCGTGTCCACCGTGTCGGAGGCTCCACGTTGACCAGCGCCTGCCCGGCCCCGCAGGGCCTGTACGACCCGGCGAACGAGCACGACGCCTGCGGCGTCGCCTTCGTCGTCGACATCGCCGGGCGCGCCTCGCACGACATCGTCTCGCAGGGCCTGACGGCGCTGCGGAACCTCGAGCACCGTGGTGCCTCGGGCAGCGAGCCGGAGACCGGTGACGGCGCGGGCATCCTGACCCAGGTCCCCGACGCCCTGCTGCGTGCGGTCCTGGCGGAGGACGGCGTGGACCTGCCGCCCGCCGGCCACTACGCCGTCGGCACCGCCTTCCTGCCGGTCGACGACGCTGCGGCGGCCGACGTCAGGGCGCGGATCGAGCGCATCGCCGCGGAGGAGGGGCTGCGCACGCTGGCCTGGCGCGCCCTGCCGACCGACCCCGAGGGCGCCGGCGTCGGCAGGACCGCGCTGTCGGTGATGCCGAGGTTCGAGCAGCTGCTGCTCGCCGGCGCGCCGGCCGAGGGCGTCGAGCCCCTGACGCCCTACGCGCTCGAGCGCCGCGCGTACGTCACGCGCAAGCGGGCCGAGCACGAGACCGCCACGTACTTCGCCTCGCTGTCGAGCCGCACGCTGGTGCTCAAGGGCATGCTCACCACCGGTCAGCTCGAGCCGTTCTTCCCGGACCTGTCCGACGAGCGCTTCGCGAGCGCGCTCGCCCTGGTGCACAGCCGGTTCTCGACGAACACGTTCCCGAGCTGGCCGCTGGCACATCCCTACCGCTACATCGCGCACAACGGCGAGATCAACACCGTCAAGGGCAACCGCAACTGGATGCGGGCGCGCGAGGCGCTGCTGCGCGGCCCGCACGAGCTGCCCGACGACCTCTCCCGGCTCTTCCCGATCTGCACGCCGGGCGCCTCCGACAGCGCCAGCTTCGACGAGGTGCTCGAGCTGCTGCACATGGCCGGGCGGTCGCTGCCGCACGCCGTCCTGATGATGGTGCCGGAGGCGTGGGAGAACGCCACCGACATGGACCCGGTCAAGCGGGCCTTCTACGAGTTCCACGCCAGCGTCATGGAGCCGTGGGACGGACCCGCCTGCGTGACCTTCACCGACGGCACCCTCATCGGCGCCGTCCTCGACCGCAATGGCCTGCGACCGTCCCGCTGGTACGAGACCGCCGACGGCCGCGTCATCCTGGCCAGCGAGGTCGGCGTGCTCGACGTCGAGCCGTCGCAGGTCGTGCGCAAGGGGCGGCTCCAGCCCGGGAAGATGTTCCTCGTCGACACCGCCAAGGGCCGCATCGTCGACGACGAGGAGGTCAAGGCCGAGCTCGCCGCCGAGCACCCCTACGCCGACTGGCTGCACGCCGGCCAGGTGCACCTCGACGACCTGCCCGAACGCGAGCACGTCGTGTACTCGCACGAGTCGGTGCTGCGCCGTCAGCAGGTCTTCGGCTACACCGAGGAGGAGCTGCGCATCCTCGTCGCGCCGATGGCGAAGACGGGCGTCGAGCCGATCGGCTCGATGGGCACGGACACCCCCGTCGCGGTCCTGTCCGAGCGCCCGCGGCTGCTGTTCGACTACTTCAGCCAGCTGTTCGCGCAGGTCACGAACCCGCCGCTCGACGCGATCCGCGAGGAGCTGGTGACCTCGCTGTCGGGGGCGGTCGGGCCGGAGCAGAACCTGCTCGAGCCCTCGCCGGCGTCGTGCCGGCAGGTCGTCCTGCCGTTCCCCGTCATCGACAACGACGAGCTGGCCAAGCTGCTGCACATCAACGAGGACGGCGACATGCCGGGCTTCTCGGCGGTCAAGGTGCACGGGCTCTACCCGGTCAACGGCGGGGGCGAGGCGCTGCGCGACGCCCTCGACCGGGTGCGCCGCGAGGTGTCGACGGCGATCGGTGCCGGCGCGCGCATTCTCGTGCTGTCCGACCGCGACTCGACCGAGCACATGGCGCCGATCCCGTCGCTGCTGCTCACCAGCGCCGTGCACCACCACCTCATCCGCGAGAAGAGCCGCACCCGCGTCGGCCTGGTCGTCGAGGCCGGCGACTGCCGCGAGGTGCACCACGTCGCGCTGCTCGTCGGCTACGGCGCCGCCGCCGTCAACCCGTACCTGGCCTTCGAGTCGATCGAGGACCTCATCAGCGCCGGCGCGCTGCCGGGGGTCGACCCGCACGAGGCGGTGCGCAAGTACATCAAGGCGGCTGGCAAGGGCGTGCTCAAGGTGATGTCCAAGATGGGCATCAGCACGATCGCCAGCTACACCGGCGCCCAGGTCTTCGAGGCGCTCGGTCTGTCGCAGGAGCTCGTCGACGAGTACTTCACCGGCACCACCTCGCGGCTCGGCGGCGTCGGGCTCGACGTGCTCGCCGAGGAGGTCGCGCTCCGGCACCGCACCGCGTACCCGGAGAACCCGACCGAGCGCGCGCACCGCAAGCTCGAGATCGGCGGCGAGTACCAGTGGCGCCGCGAGGGCGAGATCCACCTGTTCAACCCCGAGACGGTCTTCAAGCTGCAGCACTCGACCCGCGCGCAGAAGTACGACGTGTTCAAGCAGTACACGACCGCCGTCGACTCCCTGTCGGCGAAGGCCGGCACGCTGCGCGGGCTGTTCGAGCTGAAGACGGGCGTGCGCCCGCCGGTGCCCCTCGACGAGGTGGAGCCGGTCAGCGAGATCGTCAAGCGCTTCAACACCGGCGCCATGTCGCTGGGCTCGATCTCACCCGAGGCGCACGAGACCCTTGCCATCGCGATGAACCGCCTGGGCGGCCGCAGCAACACCGGGGAGGGTGGCGAGGACCCGGAGCGCCTGTACGACCCGGAGCGGCGCAGCGCCATCAAGCAGGTCGCGTCCGGCCGGTTCGGCGTGACGAGCGAGTACCTCGTCAACAGCGACGACATCCAGATCAAGATGGCGCAGGGCGCCAAGCCCGGCGAGGGCGGCCAGCTGCCCGGCAACAAGGTCTACCCGCACATCGCGCGCACCCGGCACTCGACCCCGGGCGTCGGGCTCATCTCACCGCCGCCCCACCACGACATCTACTCCATCGAGGACCTCGCGCAGCTCATCCACGACCTCAAGAACGCCAACAAGGACGCCCGCATCCACGTCAAGCTGGTGGCCGAGGTCGGCGTGGGCACTGTCGCGGCGGGCGTCTCGAAGGCGCACTCCGACGTGGTGCTCATCTCGGGGCACGACGGCGGCACCGGCGCCTCTCCGCTGACGTCGCTCAAGCACGCCGGCGCTCCGTGGGAGCTCGGCCTGGCCGAGACGCAGCAGACGCTGCTGCTCAACGGGCTGCGCGACCGCATCGTCGTGCAGGTCGACGGCCAGCTCAAGACCGGGCGCGACGTCGTCATCGGCGCCCTGCTCGGCGCCGAGGAGTACGGCTTCGCGACGGCGCCGCTGGTCGTCAGCGGCTGCATCATGATGCGCGTCTGCCACCTCGACACCTGCCCGGTCGGCATCGCCACCCAGAACCCGCGGCTGCGGGCGAAGTACACGGGTCAGGCCGACTTCGTCGTGACCTTCTTCGAGTACGTGGCGCAGGAGGTGCGCGAGATCCTCGCGGAGCTCGGGTTCCGCACCCTCGAGGAGGCGATCGGTCACACCGAGGTGCTCGACACCCGGCCGGCCATCGAGCACTGGAAGGCGTCCGGGCTCGACCTCGCGCCGATCCTGCACATGCCGGACGTGCCGGAGGATGCGGCCAGGACGTGTGTCGTCAAGCAGGACCACGGGCTCGACGCCGCGCTCGACAACCGGCTCATCGAGCTGTCGGCCAAGGCGCTCGACAGCAAGGAGAAGGTGCACATCGACGGGCCGGTCCGCAACGTCAACCGGACGGTCGGCACGATGCTCGGCGCGGAGCTCACCCGCCGCCACGGCGGCGCGGGCCTGCCCGACGGCACCATCGACATCGACCTGTTCGGCTCCGCGGGGCAGTCGTTCGGCGCCTTCCTGCCTCGCGGCATCACGCTGCGCCTCAACGGCGACGCCAACGACTACGTCGGCAAGGGGCTGTCCGGCGGCCGCATCGTCGTGCGCCCCGACGAGGCCGCGCCCTTCCCGGCGGAGGAGAACGTCATCGCGGGCAACGTGCTGCTCTACGGGGCGACCGGCGGCTCGCTGTTCGTGCGCGGCGTGGTGGGGGAGCGGTTCTGCGTCCGCAACTCCGGCGCCACCGCCGTCGTCGAGGGCGTCGGTGACCACGCCTGCGAGTACATGACCGGCGGCCGTGTCGCGATCCTCGGCCGCACCGGGCGCAACGTGGCGGCCGGCATGAGCGGCGGCGTCGCCTACGTGCTCGACCTCGACTCCGGCAAGGTCAACGGCGAGATGGTCGACCTCGAGCCGCTCACCGACGGCGACGCCGAGACGCTGCGCGAGATGCTCGTCGACCACGCCACCGAGACCGGGTCACCGGTCGCGGAGAGGCTGCTCGTCGACTGGCCGGCCGCCGTGGCGCGGTTCACCAAGGTGATGCCGCGCGACTACAAGCGGGTGCTGGACGCCATGGAGCGGGCGCGCGAGTCCGGTGAGGACGTCGACGCTGCCGTCATGGCGGCGATCGCGCCGGCGCCGTCCGCCACCCCTCCGATGCTGAAGAAGGGCTGAGGTCGTGGCCGACCCGAAGGGCTTCCTCGAGCACACCCGCGAGCTGCCGACGCGGCGGCCGGTCGACGTGCGCATCCGCGACTGGAAGGAGGTCTACGAGGACTTCCCCGCCGACCACCTGCACGACCAGGCCGCGCGGTGCATGGACTGCGGCATCCCGTTCTGCCACAACGGCTGCCCGCTCGGGAACCTCATCCCGGAGTGGAACGACCTGGTGTGGAAGGACGACTGGACCGAGGCGTCCGAGCGGCTGCACGCCACCAACAACTTCCCCGAGTTCACCGGGCGGCTGTGCCCGGCGCCGTGCGAGGCGGCGTGCGTGCTGGGGATCAACGACGACCCCGTGACCATCAAGCAGGTCGAGGTCGAGATCGCCGACCGTGCCTGGGCAGACGGCCTCGTCACGCCGCAGCAGCCGACGCAGCGAACCGGCAAGCGGGTCGCCGTCGTCGGCTCCGGGCCGGCCGGGCTGGCCGCCGCGCAGCAGCTGACCCGCGCCGGGCACGACGTCGTCGTCCTGGAGCGGGCCGACCGCATCGGCGGCCTGCTGCGCTACGGGATCCCCGAGTTCAAGATGGAGAAGGCCGTCCTCGACCGGCGGCTGGAGCAGATGCGCGCCGAGGGCACCGAGTTCCGCACCGGCGTCGACGTCGGCAAGGACGTCTCGGTCGAGGAGCTGCGGGCGCAGTACGACGCCGTCGTGCTCGCCGGCGGGTCCACGACCGGCCGTGACCTGCCCGTGCCGGGCCGCGACCTCGACGGCATCCACCTGGCCATGGACTACCTCGTCCCGGCGAACAGGGTGCAGGAGGGCGAGCTCGAGACCTGGCCGATCACCGCGGCCGGCAAGGACGTCGTCATCATCGGCGGCGGCGACACCGGGGCCGACTGCCTGGGCACCGCCCACCGGCAGGGCGCGCGGTCGGTGACGCAGCTCGAGATCATGCCCCGGCCGCCGGAGCAGCGCGCCGAGTCGACGCCGTGGCCGACCTGGCCGCTGATGTACCGCACGTCGTCGGCGCACGAGGAGGGCGGCGAGCGGCTGTTCTCCGTCAACACCTCCCGGTTCGTCGGTGACGACCAGGGCAGCGTCGCGGGCCTCGAGATCGTGGAGGTGCGCATGGTGGACGGGCGGTTCGAGCCGGTCCCGGGCAGCGAGCAGACACTGCCCGCGCAGCTCGTGCTCCTCGCCATGGGCTTCACCGGCCCGGAGCGGTACCTGCCGGAGGCGCTCGGCGTCGAGCTGGACGGCCGCGGCAACGTCGCGCGCGACGCGTCATGGGCGACGAGCGTCGAGGGCGTGTTCGTCGCCGGTGACATGGGCCGCGGGCAGTCGCTGATCGTCTGGGCGATCGCCGAGGGCCGGGCGGCCGCCGCCGCGGTCGACCGCTTCCTGTGCGGCGACACGCTGCTGCCGTCGCCGGTGACACCGACCTCGCGCTGATCTCCTCCGCGTCGGGACGAGCAGTCGGTCCTAGGCTGGCCGGGTGAAGCGGCGCGCCAAGATCGTCTGCACGCTCGGCCCGGCCACCGGCTCCTACGAGGCGGTGCGCGGGCTGGTCTACGCTGGCATGGACGTCGCCCGGCTGAACTTCTCGCACGGCAGCTACGAGCAGCACCGCCAGGCCTACACGTGGGTGCGTCAGGCGTCGGACGACTCCGGGCGCGGCGTCGGCGTCCTCGTCGACCTGCAGGGGCCGAAGATCCGGCTCGGGCGCTTCGCCGGCGGGCCGGTCGTCTGGTCAACCGGCGAGACGGTCACCATCACGACGGACGACGTCCCGGGCGACCACGACCGCGTGTCCACCACGTACGAAGGGCTGGCCGGCGACGTCGGCGTCGGGGACCGCCTGCTCGTCGACGACGGCCGGGTCGGGCTTCGGGTCGTGGCCGTCGACGGGCCGGACGTGCGGCTGGTGGTCACCGAGGGCGGCCCGGTCTCGGACAACAAGGGGCTCTCGCTCCCCGGTGTGGCGGTGTCCGTGCCGGCGCTGACGGAGAAGGACGAGGCCGATCTGCGCTTCGCGTTGACCCTGCGCGCGGACATGGTGGCGCTGTCCTTCGTCCGCACGCCCGACGACGTCACCCGGGTGCGCGAGATCATGGACGAGATGGGCGTGCGCCTGCCGGTGCTGGCCAAGCTCGAGAAGCCGGAAGCCGTCGAGAACCTCGACGACATCGTCGCCGCGTTCGACGGCGTCATGGTGGCGCGCGGTGACCTGGGCGTGGAGATGCCGCTGGAGAAGGTGCCGCTGGTGCAGAAGCGCGCGGTGCAGGCCGCCCGCGAGCTCGCGAAGCCGGTCATCGTGGCGACCCAGATGCTCGACTCCATGGTGGGCGCCTCACGTCCGACGCGGGCCGAGGCGAGCGACGTCGCGAACGCGGTGCTCGACGGCGCAGACGCTCTCATGCTGTCCGGCGAGACCAGCGTCGGGCGCTACCCGGTGGAGTCCGTGGCGACGATGGCCCGCATCATCAGTGCCGCCGAGGAGGAGCTGCAGCGCGTCCCACGGGTGAAGACCGAGCTGCCGGGCATCGGTGGCGCCATCGCAGCGGCAGCGGCGGAGGTCGGCCGCCGCGTGGGCGCCTCCGCGCTCGTCGCGTTCACGCAGAGCGGCGACACCGCGCGCCGGCTCGCCGAGTACCGCTCGCCGATCCCGCTGCTCGCGTTCACGCCGATCCCCGACGTGCGCTCGCAGCTGGCGCTGACGTGGGGCGTCGAGACGTTCCTGGTGCCCGCCGTCCAGCACACCGACGAGATGGTGCGCCAGGTCGACAGCGCGATGCTCGAGCTCGGGCGCATGCAGCCGGGGGAGCTGGTGACCATCGTCGCGGGCAGCCCGCCGTCGACGACCGGCTCGACGAACGCGATGCGGGTGCACCGGCTCGGGACGAAGATCCCTGCTCCGCCGCCCGACGGCGCGCACCCGCGGCGGCGCTGGGACGACCCGCCGGCGGGATAGGCTCGCGGGCGCTGGCCCCCGTAGCCCAACTGGTAGCAGGCACCGGATTCAAGTCCCGGACAGTGTCGGTTCGAATCCGACCGGGGGTACTGGTTGGCCGAGATGTCGGACCTGCGTGCGACCTTCCGCCGGTGCCCTTCAGCTACCCGCCGGCCGTGCGGTCCGCCGCCGTCGAGCTCGTGCGCAGCGGTGTTCGTCCGGTCGACGCTGCCGCACGACTCGGTGTCTCGTGGACCAGCGTGTACTCATGGCTGCACGCCACCGCACCCGAACTCGTAGGACGGGCGGACCGATGCTTCAGGTGCGGACCCGAACCGCGGGCACCATCAGACCCGTGCTCGTACGGGTACCTGCTCGGCCTGTACCTCGGCGACGGTTGGGTCCACCGCACGCCTCGCGGGGTGTGGTGGTTGAGCATCTTCTGCGCCGACTCATGGCCGGGGCTGATCGACGCAGCCGCGACCGCGATGCGCGTGGTCAGCGGGCGCTCCTCCTGCCAGCTCTCGCGACGAGGATGCAAGGAGGTGAAGACGTACTGGAACCACTGGCCGTGTGTCTTGCCGCAGCACGGGCCAGGTCGCAAGCACGACCGACCGATCGCGTTGACGGCGTGGCAGTCCGACGTCGTGGGGCTAGAGCCTGGGTCGCTTCTGCGAGGCCTGTTCCACAGTGACGGCTGGCGGGGCGTGAACGTCGCGGTCAAGCACACGTCCGATCAGGTGGTGCGCTACCGCTACCCGAGGTACGAGTTCTCGAACAGAAGCGACGACATCCGGCGCATCTGCACCGACGCGCTCGACCAGCTCGGCATCGCCTGGCGGCCGAACGGGCCCTGGCGCATTGCCGTCAGCCGACGTGAGGCGGTGGCCGCGCTCGACGAACACGTCGGACCGAAGTACTGACGTGCCGCGCTGATCACCGGCTCGGCTACCGTCCTCGACGTGACCGCACCGCTCCGCGTGCTCGTCGCCGAGGACGAGTCGCTCATCCGCCTCGACCTCGTGGAGATGCTCCGCGAGGAGGGCTACGAGGTGTGCGGCGAGGCGGCCGACGGCCGGTCCGCCGTCGAGATGGCCACCTCACTGCGGCCCGACCTCGTCGTCATGGACGTGAAGATGCCGATCCTCGACGGCCTCTCGGCGGCCGAGCAGCTGGCCCGGGCCCGCATCGCCCCCGTCGTCATCCTCACCGCCTTCAGCCAGCGCGACCTCGTCGAGCGGGCCCGGGCCAGCTGCTCGGCCGCCGAGAGGCCGTCGAGGATCGGCATCTTCACGTCCATGACGACGAGGTCGGGCCGCAGTGAGGTGGCCATCTCGACGGCGGACCGGCCGTCGGCCGCCTCGCCGCAC
>DATMJH010000229.1:0-8964 GCA_035554015.1 Mycobacteriales bacterium | reverse complement strand
GGTGGCGCTGATCCGGCTCGCCGCCCTCGGCAGCGTGCTCACGCTGCGGCTGGCCGACCGGTGGGGCCGGCGGCCGGTCCTGCTGCTCAGCGTGCTGGCCTTCACGGTGCTCACCGGGGCCACCGCCCTCGCCGCCGGCCTGGTCGTCTTCGTCGTCCTGCAGATGCTGGCGCGGATGTTCCTGGCCACGGAGGAGACGCTGGCCGGCGTCGTGCTGACCGAGGAGCTGCGCCCGGACCACCGCGGCGCGGGCATCGGCATGCTCGGCATCATCTCCACGGCCGGCTTCGGGCTGGTCGCCCTGCTGCTCCTCGTCGTCGACTCGACGCCGCTGGGCTGGCGGTTGTTCTACGTCGTCGCCCTCCTGCCGCTCGCCGTGGTCATCTACCTGCGGCGCAACCTCGCCGAGACGCAGGCCTACGCCGTCGCCGCGGAGCGAGGTCGGCTGCGCCGGCCGTGGTGGCCCGATCTGGAGCGCGAGCAGGCGGCGCACCTGCGGCGGCTGCTCCTCGTGCTGGGAATGGTCGGGATGCTCGCGACCACCGCGTTCTTCTTCGCCGCCGAGCTCGCGCAGGACGACTACGGCTGGACGGGCCTGTTCACGGTCATCGTGTTCGCCGCAGCGCCGACGACGCTGCTGGGCTACGTCGTCGGCGGCCGGCTGAGTGACCGGTTCGGGCGCAAGCCGATGCTCACGGTGGGGGTGCTCGCCTTCACCGCCGGCACGCTGCTCGTGTTCTCCGGCGAGCCCGCGCTGTACGCGCCGGGCTTCTTCCTGCTCGCCGGTGCCGATGCCGCCGTGCAGGCGGTGCGGAGCGCCTTCACCGGCGAGCTGTTCCCGACCGAGGTGCGCGGCACGCTCGCCGCCGTCGCGGGGGCCGTGACGGTCGCCGCCGGCAGCCTGGGGCTGCTCGTCACGGGAGTGCTCGCACCCCTGGTCGACCCCGTCGTCACGGTGGTGGTCATCGCGCTGCTCACAGGGGCGAGCGCGCTGGCACTGCGCCCGTTGCCCGAGACCGCGGGCGTCGACGTCATCGGCCCCCGCACGCCCGGTGCGGAGCCGGCTGTGCAGCCCAGTGGGGAGAGGCCATGAGCACGAGCGAGGCAGCCGCACCGTCGTCGGCGGGCGACGGCATGGAGGACCTGCTCCGGCACGTCGACGTCGTCGACCCGTACCCCGTCTGGCAGGCGCTGCTGGACGGTGGCCCGGTCGTCATGCCGGACGGGTCGTTCGCGCTGCTCTCGAGGCACGCGGACTGCGACGCCGTGCTGCGCTCCGAGAGCGTCAGCTCCGACCGGTCGAACTCGACCCGCTGGGCGGCGATCGCCGCCGGCATGTCAGAGGACGACAGGGAGTGGCTGAGACGGGCCAAGCCCTTCCTGTTCATGGACCCGCCCGACCACACCCGGCTGCGGCGGCTGGTCAGCCGCGCCTTCACGCCGCGGGTCGTGGAGCGCATGGGGCCGCTGGTGCACGAGCTCACCGAGGGCCTGCTCGACGCCGCCGTGGACGCGCCGCGGCTCGAGGTGGTCGACCAGCTCGCCTACCCGCTGCCGGTCACCGTGATCAGCCGCATGCTCGGCGTGCCGCCCGAGGACCACGTGCGGTTCGCCGGCTGGTCCGACGTCCTGGCGCGCGGCCTCGACGACACGCTGAGCGCGCCCGAGCCGGCGCAGTTCGCCGCGCGGCGTCGGGCGAGCGAGGAGTTCCGGGCCTACTTCACCGACCTCGCCGAGCAGCGCCGCCGTCGTCCCGCGGACGACCTGCTCACCGCCCTGGTGTCCGCCGAGGACGCCGGTGACCGGCTGACGAGCGACGAGGTGCTCAGCACCGCGATGCTGCTGCTGGTCGCGGGGCACGAGACCACCGTCAACCTCATCGCGAACGCGACGCTGGTGCTGCTGCGCGATGCGGCGCTGCGCGAGCGGGTGGCGGTCGACGACGCGTACGCAGCCGGCGTCGTCGAGGAGGTCCTGCGGCTCGACCCGCCGGTGCAGATGACGATGCGCGTCGCCCTCGACGACCTGACCGTGCCCGGTGGCACCGTGCGCAAGGGCGGCGTGGTGGTGCTGCTGCTCGCGGCGGCGGGACGCGACCCGGCGCAGCACGCCGACCCGCTGCGGTTCGACCCGCAGCGCCGGACGCCGCACCTGGCCTTCAGCGCGGGCCCGCACTACTGCCTCGGCGCCCCGCTGGCCCGGCTCGAGGCGCGCGTCGCGGTCACGGCGCTGGCCCGGCGCCTGGTGCGGCCAGAGCTGAGGCTGCTCACCTACCGCGAGAGCCGCGTGCTGCGCGGTCCCGCGCGGCTCGACGTCGAGCACGGCGGTCTGGCGCGGCGGTGACCTCCGAGCCGGCAGCCGTGACCACCCACGGCCGCAGCGCGCGGTAGCCGCGCACCGGTCGCGGCTTGAGCGGGCGCACCGCGAACGCCGGCAGCTGCTGCAGGACGGCGGCCAGCTCGTCGTCGACCAGGACGCTGCTCGGGTGCGCCTCGCCGGTCAGCCGGCTGGCGAGGTTGACGCACCCGCCGAACACGTCGCCGACCCGCTGCACCACCGGGCCGAGCGCGACACCGGCCCGCACCTGCGGCAGGTCGGCGTCGGCGGCGTGCGCCGCGACGGTCTCGAGCGCGATCTGCGCGGCGGCAGCGGCGTCGTCGACGACGTACATGACGGCGTCGCCGAGGGTCTTGACCACCCGCCCGCCGCGCTCGGCGACCCGCCGCGCCGTGTCGCGCTCGAACCGGTCGAGCGTGCGAGCGAGCGTCGTGGCGTCCCACCGGCGCGACGAGCCAGTGAAGCCGACCAGGTCGACGAAGCCGACGGCGCGGATGCGACCGCCCTCGGGGTGGTCGACCGCCAGCGCCCGTGCGGCAGCCGCGGCGAAGTGCCGCTGCCACACGTGGACGACGAGCTGCTGCAGGACCGGCACGACCTCCCGGCCGACGGTCTCTGCGAGCGCCTCGACGTCCTCCGCCGGCAGTCCCGGCGCGACGCTCTCGACCGCCTCCACCTGTGCCTCGGCGAGCGCGGCGAGGTGCTGGCCCATCGCCCGGGCGACTGCCAGTGCCGCGTCGGGCTCGACCAGGCGGCCCGTCCGCAGCTCGACCGTCGCACGGAGGGCCGCCACGTCGTGCTCGGTGAACACCGGCTCGTCCGGCGGCACGGCCGGGAACCCGAGGGCCATCCAGAGCGAGCGGGCGTCCTCGCGGGTGACGCCGACCGCGTCCAGCAGCTCGTCGCGCGTCAGGACGCGCGGAGCGCCGAGCAGTGCCGTCTCGACGTCCTCCGCGCGCGACACCGTCCAGCTCCTCGGGTCAGCCGTGTCCGCAGCGAAGCGACAGCGGCGACTGGGCGTCCGGCAGCGCCCGGGCGATGACCAATCGCTGGATCTGCGAGGTGCCCTCGTAGATGTCGAACACCTTCGCGTCGCGGTACCACTTCTCGACCGGGTGGTCGCTGATGTAGCCGTGGCCGCCGAGGATCTGCACGGCCTTCTCCGTCACCCGGGTGGCGACCTCGGAGGCCTTGAGCTTCGACATCGAGCCCTCCGCCGACTGGTACTCCTGGTCGTTGGCGCCCATCCACGCTGCCCGCCACGCCAGCAGCCGGGCGGCGTCGATCTCGACCGCCATGTCGGCGAGCAGCTCGGCCACGGGCGGGTGCTCGATGACCGGGCGGCCGAACGCGTGCCGCTCCTGCGCGTACTGCAGCGCGTACTCGTACGCCGCCCGCGCGACGCCGATGGCCTGCGCGGCGACGACGGGGCGGGAGCGCTCCAGCGCCTTCAGCGTCGTGGAGCCGGTGCTCTCCTTCGGGCGGCGCGCGCTGGCGAGCTTCTCGTCGAGCTTGTCCTGACCGCCGAGCAGGTGGTCGGCCGGGACGCGGCAGGTCTCGAGCCGGAACTCACCGGTGTAGGCAGCGCGCATGCCGAGCTTGCTGAGCCGGCGCACCGGGACGAGGCCCGGCGTGCCCTTCGGGACGACGAACGACGCCTGACCGCGGTGGCCGAGGTCGGGGTCGACCGTCGCCACGACGATGTGCACGTCGGCGACGCCGCCGTTGCCGATGAACATCTTGTGGCCGTCGAGAACCCAGTCGTCACCGTCGCGACGTGCCACCGTCTGCAGCGACCCGACGTCGGACCCGCCGTCCGGCTCCGTGACGGCGAGCGCACCCAGCTTGATGTCGCCGGGGGACCCGAAGCACTCCGGCGCCCACTGCACCAGCTGCTCGGGGGTGCCGGCCGACGACAGCCCGGCCAGTGCGAGACCCGAGACGGTCAGCTGCAGACCGATGCCGGCGCACCCCCAGAACAGCTCCTCGGTCGCCAGCAGCCAGTGCAGGCCGGTGGGGTCCTCGCGCCCGGCCGCCCAGAAGTCGAGGCTGTAGATGCCGCGCTCCGCCGCCTCCTCGAGCACATCCATCGGCGTGGACTCCGCCCGGTCGTGCTCGGCGGCCACCGGCCGGATGACCTCCTCCGCGAACGCGTGCCAGGCCGCGACGTCGCGCTGCTGGTCCTCGGTCAGGCGAAGGTCGAGCACGGTGCCTCCTGTGGTGTCGGGTGCGACTCAGCGCCGCCGGGGTGCGCGGGTCAGTGCTGGGGAAGCTCGCGCTTGACGACCTTGCCGGTCGCGTTGCGCGGCAGGCTGTCGTGCAGCTCGTACTGACGCGGCACAGCGAACCTCGCGACGTTCGTGCGGACCAGCGCGGTCAGCTCGTCCTCGTCGATCTCGTTGCCTGCCGCCGGCACCACGTGCGCGACGAGCCGCGCACCGTACGAGGCGTCGGGCACGGCGACGACCGCGACGTCGCTGACGCTCGGGTGCGACAGCAGCGCGTCCTCCACCTGCGACGGGTAGACGTTCTCGCCGCCGATCACGACCATGTCGTCGTCCCGGCCGAGCACCGTGAGCCGACCGTGGTCGTCGACCATGCCGACGTCTCCGGTGCAGACGAGCCCGCCGACGCGCTCCTTGTCGGACCCGTCGGTGTAGCCGGCGAACGACAGGCCGCTGCGCACGAAGATCCGCCCGGGCACGCCGGGTGGGGTCTCGTGGCCGTCGTCGTCGAGCACCTTGAGAGTGACGCCGAGGGGCGGCCTTCCAGCCGTCCTCGGGTCGGCGAGCAGGTCGTCGGGCGTCGCGACGGCTGCGTACGCCACCTCGGTCGAGCCGTAGAGGTTGTGCAGGACCGGCCCGAACACCTCCTGCGTGCGGGTGGCGAGCCCGCCGGTCAGCGCGCTGCCGCTGCTGGCGATGACGCGAAGGCACGACAGGTCGTACTCGCCCTGCTCGGCGGCGTCGAGGAGCTGCTCGAGCATCACGGGGACGACGACGAGTGCAGTCGCGCGGTGGTCGTCGACTGCGGCGAGCACCTGGTGCGGGTCGAAGCGGCGCTGCACGACGACGGTGGACCCGAGCAGCAGCGCCAGCGACAGGTGGCTCAGGCCCCACGAGTGGAACATCGGCGCGGCGATGACGGTGGTCTCCCGGCCGCGCAGCGGGATGCGCGACAGGGCGGCGACGGCGTCGGCGAGGGTCGCGCCGCTGCGCGCCGCGCCGCGCGGCGCCCCGGTCGTGCCGCTGGTGAGGATGACCTGGCGGGAGATGTGGCGAGGGGTCGGTGGACGTCCCCGCTCACTGCTGCCCGCCAGCTCGTCGAGCGCTTCGGTCGTGACGGCGAACCGCGATGCCGTCGCCTCGGCCAGCAGGTCAGTGAACTCGGCGTCGTGGACCACTGCGGTGGCCTTCTCCCGGTCGAGGACCTGCGCCAGCTGCGGCCCGCCGAAGCCGGTGTTGAGGTAGAGCACGTCCGCACCGACCTTGTTGAGCGCGACGACGCCCTCGACGAGGCCGCGGCCGTTGCGGGCGAGCAGGCCGACGGCGTCCCCGGCCGCGATGCCGCACTCGCGAAGCTCGCTGGCCAGCCGGTCGGTGCGCCCGTCGATCTCGGCCCAGGTGAGCGGTCCGACTTCGTCGACGAGCGCGGTGCGGTCCGGGATCCTCACGGCACCGGCGGCGTAGCCGGCGGCGGGCGTGCGGCCCCAGCGACGGACCGCGCGCACCAGCGGGATGAGGCGGTCCGGCCGCACCGGCCGGATGACGCCCGCTCGGCGCAGCACGCGCAGGCCGGCCCGGCTGGTCACGCGCTCCTGCCGGTGGTGTGGGCGATGAGCACGTCGCAGCGCACGCGGTGGCTGAGGTTGCTGGGGACGCTGCCCAGGAGCCGGCCCGCCAGGCCGTTCATCCCGCGGTTCCCGACCACGACGAGGTCGGCGTCGCGCTCGTGAGCGGCGCGGGTGAGCTCGTCGACGGGGTCGCCGTGGAGCACGAGGGAGTCGACGTCCAGGTCGCCTGCGGCACGTGCCCGCTCGAGGGCGCCACGAAGCACGTTCTCCGCGGCTTCGCTCGAGCCGTCCTCTCTCGTGGCGCAGGCGATGAGAAGCGTGCCCCCGGCGCGGCGGGCGACTTCGGCGGCGCGCTCGACGGCGCGCAGCGACGACGCGGAGCCGTCGGTGCCGACCAGGACGGTGGTGTAGGTGTTCTCGGGCACTGGAGTCCGTTCGTGTCGGGCTCGCCGGGGCGCCCCCGGTGAGTGCGTCAGCGGCGCGCGGCGGCGCCGGGGTCGGTGATGCGGGTGCGGGCGAGCAGCTTGAGCAGGTCGACGGGCGCGGTGTCGGCCGGGTCGCCGGCGATCGACTTCAGGGCGACGCCCTCCATCACGGCGAAGGCGAGGGCCATGCTGCGCTCGTCGAGGCCGGTGCCGGCGTACTGCTGGGGCGGGAACAGCTCCGCGAACAGCTCGCGCGAGCTCGTCATGAACTGGTCCTGCATGTCCAGCACCGCCGACGCGAGCTCGGGGTCGCGACGGCCGCCGACCCACAGCTCCACCCAGGCGACGAACGTCGGTCCGGAGAACGCGGCCCACAGGGCGTCGATCGCCTTCTCGACGCGGTCCGGGCCGGCCCCGACCGCGGCGACCTGCTCGCGGAACTCTCCCTGACGCCGCTCGAGCAGGTGCGCGACCGTCGCGGTCATCAGCTCGGTCTTGGAGGGGAAGTGGTGCGACAGCGCGCCGAGCGAGACGCGCGCGTCCTTCACGACGTTCGTCGTCGTCGTCCGGGTGAAGCCGCGCTCGACGAGCGAGGTGACCGTCGCGTCGATGAGCGCCTTGCGCGTCGCGGCGGTGCGCTCGGCCTGGGTTCGACCGCGGTTGCGGCGTGTCCGCATGAGCAGACGCTGGCACACTTACCGGAAACATACAAGGCTTCTGGTAAGTGGTAGCGGTCACGCCGCGTGCTCGGACCGGTCGCCCCCCACCGGTGCTGCCGCACGGACCCGCGTCGCTTCGTCGCCGGGGACGAGACGCCAGGTCGGTCGGCTACGTGCGCGGAGGTCGCACCGCGCCCGGCAGTCCGCGCAGCGCCGCGAGACCCAGCACCGACCGCGGTGAGTACCCGACCCGCCAGAGCCCGCCGTGCGCGGCCTGCTGAGCGAACAGGTCGTCGGGGTGCTGCAGCGGGCGGCTGCCGGTGCGCAGGTCGTGCACGAGCAGCGCCGCCATCAGCACGCGGCTCGTCACCGGCGCGAACACCTCGACGCCGAAGCTGCCCGCACCGGCGTAGGCGGCCGCGAGCAGCCGGTTCTTCGTCACCGACCGCGTGCTCGTGGCCGGTGCCACGTTGGCCGACACCACGACGCCGTCCGCCTGCGCGACCAGGGCCCGCCAGCGCTGCACGCGCTTGGCGAGCGTGTAGTTCGGCCCCTGCTGCGGCACCAGGACGTCGGCGATGCCGACCTCGGTCCCGTCGTCGCGGTGCAGCGTCGTCGGGTACGACGGCGCGTACAGCGCGCCGCGGGTCGCGCCGCGAGCCACGCCCTGCAGCGGGCGCCGCCAGCCACGGGCCCGCCAGCGGGAGTGCGCGTCGCGCACGACGTCCGCCGGCACGGCGTAGGCGTCCGTGGGGGTGGCCAGCTCGGCGTAGGAGACGTCCAGCCCGGTACGCAGCAGGTGCTCGACGACGGCGTCGCTCGCGACGGCGACCTGCACGTGCCGGGCGCCGTCGGCGTAGGCGTAGCTGCCGACCGTGAGCGGTCGGCCGTCGCCGATGCCGGTGAGCCACTGCGCGACCTCGGGCGCTTGCGTCAGCAGGTCCGCTCCGGTCGCCGTGTCTCCCTGAGCGGGCAGGTCGAGCCGGCCGCTGCCGGCACGAGCCGCCGCCACCAGCTGGTCCTGCAGCCGGGGCCGGGGCAGGTCCACGCCGGCGACGTGCGCCCCCCAGGCCAGCAGCGGCTCGGCGGGCCCGAGCTCGGCCGCGGCGCCCAGCAGCGCGAACGACCGGTCGCGCAGGTCGAGCCAGTCGGGGTGGTCGACGACGGCCCTGACTGCCGCGGCGCACGACGGCTCGACCACGCCGGCTGCTGCCCAGGCGTCGACCTGGCGGAGCAGGGCGTCGCCGCGCAGCCGCTCGCCGCGGTACGGCAGGACGAGCTCGCCCGGGTGGTCGTTCTCGCCGACGACGGTCGTCGTGCCGAGCGCCGCACCGCCGGCCTTCACGACCTCCGAGACCGGGCGGGTCTCGCCGTCGCGCTCGAACACCATCCGCTCCTCGAGCGCGGCGAGGCCGGCGCGCGCCACGTCGACCGGGCCCGTCGTCGTGCGTGTCGCGGCGGCGGTGACGTCGACGACGTGCTCGACGTAGCGCTTGCGCCAGTCACGCTCGCCGGCGATCCGCTCGGCCAGCGCCGGATCGGTGCCGCGCACGGCGTCCGCCCAGACGTCTCGGCCGGTGGCCGTCGTGCTGCGCCGGCCGTCGGCACCGGCCGGGAACACCACACCGGTCTGCATCTCGCTCACTGCTGGGACCTCCGCGTCGTTGGCTGGTCGACGCTCGCACGGTGCCCGCCGCCCGGCCTCCGTCACCCCCCTACCAACCGGTAACGCCCCGCCCAACATCCCCGC
>DATMJH010000228.1:0-2681 GCA_035554015.1 Mycobacteriales bacterium | reverse complement strand
CCGGCAGGCTCGCCTCGCGGGCGAACATCTTGGCGAGCGCGTTGAGCTGCGCCAGGTGCGGCTCAGGCGAGGCGGCCGGAAACTGCTTAATGTCGGCGCGCGGGTTCTCCGCGTCGTCGTCGTCCGGCACGCCGAACACGCGACCGAGGACCACCTGCCACGACGCCTTCACCGAACCGTCGGCGTTCTTGAAGATCGACTCGTCCGCGCCCAGCAGCACCAGTTGCGGGATCGCGTAGATGTCCATGTGGCCCTCAAGCCGGACCACCGCACGCAGCGCCTGGTCGTGCAGGCTCATGATCGGGCGGCTGATCCGCGAGGTGCCGAACGGACGGCGGGGCTGCGGCTTGTAGGCCATCACCTCGGCCGGCACGCCCCACGGGTGCGTGCTGACGTCGACCGACCACGTGGCACCGATCTTCTCGGCGACGACGGTCCGGCCGTCGAGGTACAGCGCCAGGCTCGACGGCTTCCCGTCCTCGTCCCGGCCCGTGACCGACAGCAGGTTGTCCAGCCGCCGGCGGCGCGCGTTCCAGTCGCCGGTCGCGTTCAGCGCGTCCTTGACGTGGATCAGCGACTCGGGCTCACCGCGGCCGGTGTCGCCGCGGGTGTTGATGAGGAACGCCGGCCCGTGCTGCAACGAGGCGATCAGCGCCGCGTTGATCTCGGTGCGGAGGCTGTTGCCCTCCATCAGCTCCGGCAGGCCCAGGCCGGCGAGGTCGCCGTCGGGCCACACGAAGCCGTCGAGGTTGCAGCGGCGGGCCAGGATGTCCACAGCCTTCGCCGACCAGCCCAGCACGATCCCGAGCCGGTAATACTGCGGGGGGATGACCGTGCCGACCTGGCGGATCGCGCGCTTGCCGTCGTAGTACGAGGCCCGCAGCAGGTTCCGGGGCTGCTTGACGTCGAGTTCCTCGAGCAGCCGGTTCAGCGTGCCGTTGTCGTCGTCCGAGATGCCGGGCAGCGTGATCTTGTCCGTCACAGGACGACCGCCACCCTTCGCTCACCGACGACACGACCACGCCCCCGACCGGGGCGCTTCACTGCTGACGCCTGCGCCCCCCACAGGGCGAGCGTGCAGGCCACCAGCGCCGTGATGTCCAGCGCCGAGTTCTTGCGGTTCCACGCCCAAGCGTCGCCCAGGGGCCTCTTACGGGCCGCCCCGAGCGCGGCGTTGAGCTGCGGCTGGTCGATGTGGTGCAACCAGCCCTCGACCGCGCCGTCATAGAACGAGCCGCACGCCTGCGCCATGTCCCGCGGCCCCGTGGTGGTGACCTTGATCTTGCGCTTGGCGAGCTCGTCGATCAGCGACGCTGCCGGGGACATCCCGTCGATCACCACTGCGCGCACGTCATTGGCCTCACAGCGGCGCACGATGTGGTTCAGCAGCCAGCCGACCCCGTGCCGCTGCTCATCCAGCTCCACGTGCCACGAGCCGTCACCGCGCTGACCGGCGAAAGCAACCGACGAGATCGAGCGGTCCGGGGCGACGTCCACGGCGAGCGCGAACCGGTCCACGGCGATCGACTGCTCGTCGGCGCGGTCGGCCCACGTCCCCGCGGAGATGACGCGGTTGGTCGCCGCCTCGTCCCACATGCCGAGCCGCTCACGGCCGAAGCCGGCGTCCGACATCGTGCCGCGCTCGGCCTCGCACACCTCGTACTGGAGGCGCCGGCCCAGCGCCGGGTTCGCCAGCGCCAGATTCAGCGGGTCGTCAAGGTCGGCGTCCGCCTCGCACGACCACTCGTGCCACGACAGGCGCTCGGCCTTGCCCTCCAGGCCCTCGTTACGCATCCGCGAGAAGATCTCGCCGTTAGCGCGCGGGCCCGGGGGCGTGCCGGTCAGGATCTGCTGCGGGTTGCCCAGCGGCGCCGAGGAGATCGTCGGCAGCAGCGCCTCGAGCGCCTCGTCCGACAGTTCCTGTGCCTCATCCATCACCAGCACGTCGACGGTGAAGCCACGACCGGAACCCTTCGACCGGGCGATGAACTCCACCGATCCGCCGTTGGTCAGCACCACGGCCTCCTGGCCGTTGGTCTTTCGGATCTCCTTCGCCAGCCCCGCCAACTCCGGGTAGAGCCGGTCGTTCTCGAAGAACGACGCGATCCGCAGGAACGCCTTGCGCGCGGTCTTGACCTCGTGCGCGGTGTGCAGGAACTTCTCGCCGAGGACGACCATGCCGAACAGCTCGCGGATCTCCAGCACGGCGTTCTTGCCGTTCTGCCTCGGCACCGCGAGGCCCGTGCGCGTCGCCGCGTACCGACCGTCCGCACGCAGCCCCAGCCACGACCGCAGGACCATCTCCTGCCACGGGTCCGGCGTCAGGCCGTACTGCGACGCGAGGAACACCGCGTCATCGACATCACTACGAACGCCGGCCGGCTCCAGCCGAACCCGAGGCGTCTGCACGCCCAGCGGCCTTGCGTCGCTGCGAGAGCTCATCGAGCGGAGTCCCCTTCGCAGGCTTCGGCAGGTTCTCCAGGCGCTCAAGCACATCGGTCAGCCGGGCAGCGACCGGAGCCACCGAAGACGAGCCGCGCTTGCACGCAGGGCAGAAGCCCTCGTCAGCGACCCGCTCAACCTCCTCAGCCAAGCGGTCTCGCAGCGCCTCTAAGGTCTTGCGGTAGTCCCCAGTCGCAGCCACCCCGGACAGGCCCTCAGAGGCAGCCACAGGGCCCTCC
>DATMJH010000227.1:0-4121 GCA_035554015.1 Mycobacteriales bacterium | reverse complement strand
GAGCAGGTCCGTCACGCCGCGACCCTACGGGCGGGCCCTGTCCCGGGGTGGCATGAGCACGGGACAGGGCCCGCCCGTAGGGTCGCGGCGTGACGGACCTGCTCGACGGCTACTCGCGCGGAGCCGCCTGGGACGAGGTCTTCGCGGCGCCCGGCCAGCCCCACCCGCACTGCGCGCCGCTCGTCGAGGCCCTCGGCGCGCTGTCCACCGACGACCTCGACAGCCGGTCGGCGGCCCTCGCCAGCGCGTTCCGCGACCAGGGCATCACCTTCAGCCTGTCCGGCGAGGAGCGCCCGTTCCCGCTCGACCTCGTGCCCCGCGTCATCGACGCCGGCGAGTGGGACGTGGTCGAGCGGGGGGTCGTGCAGCGGGTCCGCGCTCTCGAGGCCTTCCTCGCCGACATGGCCGGCGAGCAGGCGGTGCTGGCGGACGGCGTCGTGCCGCGGCGCGTCGTCGTCAGCAGCAGCGGCCACACGCCGGAGGCGCACGGCATCGCGCCGGCGAACGGCGTCCGCGTGCACGTCTCGGGCATCGACCTCATCCGCGACGAGCAGGGCGGCTTCCGGGTGCTGGAGGACAACCTGCGCACCCCCTCCGGGGTCAGCTACGTCATCGAGAACCGCCGGGCCATGGCCCGGGTGTTCCCCGAGCTGCTCGGCACCCACCGGGTGCGGCCGGTGGCGGACTACCCGGAGGTGCTGCTCGCCGCCCTGAAGGCGGCCGCCCCGGCGGGCGTGGCCGAGCCCAGGGTGGTCGTGCTCACGCCCGGCGTCTACAACAGCGCGTACTTCGAGCACTCGCTGCTCGCCCGGCTGATGGGCGTCGAGCTCGTCGAGGGCCGCGACCTGGTGTGCCGCGACGGCGTCGTCTGGATGCGCACGACCGCCGGCGAGCAGCGGGTCGACGTCGTCTACCGGCGCATCGACGACGACTTCCTCGACCCGCTGCACTTCCGGCCCGACAGCGTCGTCGGCTGCCCCGGCCTGCTCAACGCCGCGCGCGGTGGCCGCGTCACCATCGCGAACGCGGTGGGCAACGGCGTCGCCGACGACAAGCTCGTCTACACCTACGTCCCGGAGCTCGTGCGCTACTACCTCGGCGAGCAGCCGCTGCTCGACAACGTCGACACCTACCGGTGCGAGGAGCCCGACGTCCTGCCCGTGGTGCTCGACCAGCTCGACTTGCTGGTGCTCAAGCCGGTCGACGGCTCCGGCGGCAAGGGTCTGGTCATCGGGCCGCAGGCCGGCGACGAGGAGCTCGCGCAGCTGCGCGACCGGCTGCTCGCCGACCCGCGCGGCTGGATCGCGCAGCGGGTCATCCAGCTGTCGACGGCGCCGACCAGGATCGGGGACCGGCTCGCCCCCCGGCACGTCGACCTGCGGCCGTTCGCGGTCAACGACGGCGACCGGGTGTGGGTGCTGCCCGGAGGCCTCACCCGGGTGGCGCTGCCCGAGGGCTCGCTCGTCGTCAACAGCAGCCAGGGCGGCGGCAGCAAGGACACCTGGGTGCTGGCCCGGGAGTCGGCACCGGCCGAGCGCGGGCTCGACCCCGACCTGCTGCTCGGCACGCCGCCGGGCGAGCACCTGCTCGACCTGGGCAACGTCGGGCTCACCGACCAGCAGCAACAGCAGCAGCAGGGGCGCTCGTGCTGAGCCGCGTCGCGGAATCGCTGTACTGGCTCGGCCGCTACGTCGAACGGGCCGAGGACACCGCGCGGCTGCTCGACGTGCACGTGCACACGCTGCTCGAGGACCCGTGGGTCGACGAGCAGCAGGCCTGCCGCGACCTGCTCGGCATCATGGGGGTCCCGGTGCCGGGTACCGGCGCCGACGCCCGCACGACCGTGCAGCTGCTGGCCTTCGGCCGCGGCGACACCACCAGCATCGTCGGTGCTCTCGCCGGTGCGCGCGAGAACGCCCGCGGCGTGCGTGAGGCCATCCCGAGCGAGCTGTGGGAGACGCTCAACGCGACCTACCACGCGCTCGCGGCCCAGGAGTCGGCCGCGAAGCGGCACGGCCCCTCCGGCTTCTTCGGCTTCGTGCGTGAGCGCAGCGCGCTCATCACCGGGACGATCGAGGGCACCCTGCCCCGTGACGACGGCTGGCGCTTCCTCGTGCTCGGGCGCTCGCTCGAGCGCATCGACATGACGGCGCGGCTGCTGTGGGCGCGGGTCGGGTCACGCCCGAGCGGCGCCGGGTGGACGGCGCTGCTGAAGTCGTGCAGCGCGCACGAGGCGTACCTGCGCACCTACCGCGCCGCCGTCGAGCCCGAGCGCGTCGTCGAGTTCCTCGTGCTCGACCGGCTGTTCCCGCGGTCGGTGTACGCCTCGCTCGTCGTCGCCGAGCAGTGCCTGGCCGACCTCGACCCGACGGCCGGGCGCACCGGCGTCGACAACGCCGCCCGGCGCCTGATCGGCCGGGCCCGCACCGACCTCGAGTTCCGGCTGTCGGAGGACCTGCTGTCGGACCTGCCGGCGCTGCTCGACCGCATGCAGTCCACCGGCTCGGCGGTGGGCGACGCCGTCACCCGGCGCTTCTTCCACCGTGAGGCGCACCTGGCGTGGGCGGCGGAGCCGGTGACATGAGCTGGCGGATCCGGGTGCGGCACAGCACCGGCTACCGGTACGACGCGCCCGTCCTGGCGTCCTACAACGAGGCGCGGCTGACGCCGGTCACCGACGTCGACCAGCTGACGCTCGAGTCGCGCGTCGTCACGTCGCCCGACGCCGTGCAGCAGCGCTACTGGGACTACTGGGGCACGCAGGTGACGGCCTTCGACCTGCACGTCCCGCACGAGGGGCTCGAGGTGACCGCGACGTCCGTGGTGGACACCGCGGACGCGCGGGAGCCCGACGGCGTGCCCACCTGGGACGTGCTGCGCTCGGACGCCGTGCGTGACCGGTTCGTCGAGATGCTCACCCTCACCGACCGCACCCGCCCGAGCGACGAGGCCGTCGCCGTGGTGCAGGAAGCGGTGCAGACCCTCGCGCCCGCCGAGGCCGCCATGGCCGTCATGGAGCTCGTGCACGGCCGCGTCGCCTACCAGCCCGGGACCACCGGGGTCGCCACCTCGGCGCTCGAGGCATGGGGCCTGGGCAAGGGGGTGTGCCAGGACGTCGCGCACGTGACTCTCGGGCTGCTGCGGTCGGTCGGCCTGCCGGCCTCCTACGTCTCCGGCTACCTCCACCCGCGCGCGGACGCGGCGATCGGGGAGACGGTCACCGGGGAGAGCCACGCGTGGGTGGAGGTCTGGCTCGGCGGCTGGTGGGGCTACGACCCGACCAACCAGGTGCCGGCGGGCGAGCGGCACGTCGTCGTCGGCCGGGGCCGCGACTACGGCGACGTCGCCCCGCTCAAGGGCCTGTACTCCGGCACCGGCTCGCACTCGCTCGGCGTCACGGTCGAGGTGACGCGGCTGGGCTGAGCCGCTGCGTCCTTACGATGGAGCGTGCCCTCCGGAACCGACCCGCAGAAGATCCGCAACTTCTGCATCATCGCCCACATCGACCACGGCAAGTCGACGTTGGCCGACCGGATGCTCGGGCTCACCGGGGTGCTCAGCGAGCGCGACGCCCGCGCGCAGTACCTCGACCGGATGGACATCGAGCGCGAGCGCGGCATCACCATCAAGTCGCAGGCGGTCCGGCTGCCGTGGACCGGCCGCGACGGCACCGACCACGTGCTGAACCTCATCGACACCCCCGGCCACGTCGACTTCACCTACGAGGTGTCGCGGTCGCTCGCCGCGTGCGAGGGCGCGGTGCTGCTGGTCGACGCCGCGCAGGGCATCGAGGCGCAGACGCTGGCCAACCTCTACCTGGCGCTCGAGGGCGACCTGCAGATCCTCCCCGTCCTCAACAAGATCGACCTGCCCGCCGCCCAGCCCGAGAAGTACGCCGCCGAGCTCGCCGGCATCATCGGCTGCGACGCCGCCGACGTGCTGCGCGTGAGCGCCAAGACCGGCGGCGGCACCTGGCGGACGATCTCGTGCAGCAGGTCCTCGACGCCCTCGCCGGTCTTGGCGCTCACGCGCAGCACGTCGGCGGCGTCGCAGCCGATGATGCCGGCGAGCTCGGCGGCGTACTTCTCGGGCTGGGCGGCGGGCAGGTCGATCTTGTTGAG
>DATMJH010000226.1:0-4981 GCA_035554015.1 Mycobacteriales bacterium | reverse complement strand
CTCGTGGACGGCGGTCTGACGCATCCGTGGCGCCGTTGACCCGGGGAGTACTGGACACCAGCGTCGTGCTGGCGACCGACGTCGGGCCGCTCGAGGGGGAGCTCGCCATCAGCGCCGCGACCCTCGCCGAGCTGCACTTCGGCGTCCTGGTCACCGACGATCCCGCGGTGCGCGCCGAGCGGCTGCGTCGCCTGTCGGTGGTGCAGCGCCGGTTCGACGCGTTGCCGGTGGACGAGGCGGTGGCGGCCAGCTACGGCCAGCTCGCCGCTGCCGTCGTGAGCTCCGGCCGGCAGCCTCGGGCCCGGGCCATGGACCTGCTCATCGCCGCCACGGCCCACGCGCATGGTGCGCGGCTCTACACGCGCAACCCGGGAGATCTGCGAGGAGCAGACAGGCTCGTCGACGTCGTCGGCGTCTGATTTGCCAACGCCGTTCTCGCACCACGGGCGACGGTGTACCGGGAGCCTCGACCGACATGACTCCTCCACCGGTAGCACCCCGCACGTACCGCCTACGGTTCCGGCCCTGACGAGGCGTGGGACCGTCGCGGACGACCGGACCAGCGAAGCGAGGCCAGATGAAGCTCAACACCGTCGAGCGGCTTGCCATGAACAATCCGGTGCGGGCTGCGCATCAGCACCATCGCGAGGCGAGGTGGTTCCAGCAGGCGCTGCCGTCAGATGGGTTGAAAGGCCAGGAGGTCCTGGAGATCGGCTGTGGCCGCGGCGTCGGCGTCGAGGTGCTCCTGGACCGGCTCGGCGCGGCCCACGTGCGCGCCTCCGACTTCGACCCGGAGCAGGTCGAGCGTGCCCGGCGGCGTCTCCACGGTCGAGCACCGCAGTCGTACACGCTCAGCACCGGGGACGCCGCATCGCTCGAGCTGCCCGACGCCAGCGTCGACGCCGTCGTCAGCTTCGGCACGGTCCACCACGTGCCCGCCTGGCGAGACGCCGTCGCTGAAGTCGCCCGCGTGCTCCGACCCGGCGGACGCTTCCTCTTCGAGGAGGTACCTCGCCACGTCCTCGACACCCGCGCCTTCCGCACCCTGACTGAGCACCCACGCGAGGACCGATTCGAGGCTTCCGAGTTCGCCGAGGAGCTGTCCCGGCACGGCCTGCACGGCACCGGCGAGTTCCGTCCTCGGGTCGCCGGGATCGTCTTCGTGGGGAGCGCGGTCCGCGGCCGGTCCTGACGCCGGCCGTCGGCAACAACCACCGGGTGCCCACGACGAGCGGCTGCGGACGCTGCAGGACGTAGCGAGGGACACCGCGCTCGGATGTGGACGGACGCCGCTGCCGCTGACGACGCTGACGCAGGCACCGTCAGGTGCGCCTACGGCCAGCTCGCCGCTGCCGTCGTGACCTCCGGGCGGCAGCCTCGGGCCCGGGCCATGGACCTGCTCATCGCCGCCACGGCCCACGCGCACGATGCACGGCTCTACACGCGCACTCCGGGAGATCTGCGAGGAGCAGACGAGCTCGTCGCCGTCGTCGACGTCTGATCGGGACAGGGCGCCGGTCGGGGCAAGCCGGCCGGGATGAGCTGGGACGTGTGGGCCGCTCAGGACCTCGGCTCCGGTAGATCCTCCGGGTAGGTGACGTCGACCTCCGCAATGGTGCGCGGGAAGTGCCTGCGGTTGTTGGTGAGGAACCGCTCCGCCCCTGCCTGCACGGCAGTGGCGAGGTGGACGGCATCACCGGCCTTCAACCGGTACGAGGCGCCGAGCGTCGCGGCAAGGTGCGCCGTCGCGGCGTCGACCGGCATCAGGTCCAGGCGCCCGAGGATCCCTGACAGCGCGTCCACCTCGTCGTCGCTGCCGTCGCGCAGCGGCTTGCTCAACACCTCCGGGATGAGCAGGACCGATCCGACGCCGACGACGAGTGGGTCCTCGGGCAGCAGCGATCGAACCCGACGCCCCAGCCGGTGGTCGGGAGCAGCGGCGTAGATGAGGACGTCGGCGTCGAACGCGTCCACCTCAGCGAGCTCGACGCGACGCGCGGACGTCGCCGACCAGCTCCTCGGCCCGTTCGGCGGAGACGCCCGGCGCGGCGCTCAGCGGGATGCGCCGACCGCGTTCCACCGCTTCGCGCAGCCGGTCCGCAGTGCCGAGCGCCTGCTGCGCACGACGGGTGCGCAGCCGATCGGGGCGAACGACGACCGCCACGGCACGCCCGTGCCGGGTCAACGTGATCTCCTCGCCGGCGAGCACCTGGGCGATGACGTCCGGGAGGAGGTGCGAGAACCAGCCGCGGGCGGTGACGGTGAGCACGTCGCCCTGTCGGGCGTCGACCCAGTTCGAGCCGTACCGCAACCCGAGGAACGCCTCGCGCTCGTCCCATCCCGGCCAGGCCGAGCCGGGCCGCACCACGACGGGCACCGCCAGCGGCCAGCCGCGGTAGTCGCGCTCCGGCATGCGGCAGAAGCCGAGCCGCTCGAGCGCCTGCTCGGTCAGCTGCGTCGACTCGAGCGGACCACCGGTTGAACGGAGTCATACCAGTTATACTCGGTCGGGTGAAGGTTGCCGTCAGCGTGCCCGACGATCTCTACGCACGCGCCGACCGCGCGGCCGAGATGCTCGGCCGCAGCCGAAGTGCGCTGTATGCCGAGGCGCTCCGGGCGTACCTGGACGCGCTCGGCGATGGCGACGACGTCACAGCGGCTTTGGACGCGCTCTACACGGACGACGTACACGGCGGCCGCGTCGGCGCGGCACTGGGCCGGCGTCTGCTCGAGTCCGGGTCCTGGGAGTGGTGACGCCGCGACGCGGCGACATCTGCTGGGTCGACCTGGCAGAGCCGCGTGGCAGTGCTCCCGGCTACCGCCGGCCGGTGGTCGTCGTCTCGAGCGACCGGTTCAACCGCAGCAGGATCCGCACCGTCGTGGTCGCCGCGGTGACGACCAGTGCGCGCGCCGCATCCGCTCCCGGCAACGTCGCGCTGAGCGCGGAGCGGTCGGGGCTCGGCCGTGACAGCACGGTGAACGTGAGCGCGCTCCTGACGCTCGACAAGGACGACGTCGGGGAGCCGGTCGGTGCACTCGACGCGACGCAGATGCTTCGGCTCGGCGACGGGCTCAGGCTGGTGCTCGCCCTGTGACTGGCAACGTGGTCCAGCGCCTCGAGCGCGCCGCCCTCCGCGGTCAACTGCCGCGTCGTCGCTGCTCGGCCAGCAGCCGACGCAGCGCTCGCAGACTGTCGAGCCGGCGCAGGTCCTTCGGTCGCCCGGCCGCTTCCTTCGACGCGATGACGTCGTCCAATGTCGCGACGAGAACGGTGAACCCGCCGAGGTCCACGGACACCGCTCGCGGTGCGACGTCGTCGTACGCCCCGAGGCCGCTCGCCGCCGGCAGCACGTCCACCCGGCCGGCCGCCGTCTCGAAGGAGAGCACCTGCCGCAAGCCGACGAAATCGTGCTCGTCCGGCTGTGCGGCGTTCGCGGTGTGGTGTGCGCCCAGGGCGCGCAGCGCGGAGGCGAGACGCTCGGCGTTGTCGATCTCGAGCGAGGTGAGAAGGTCGACATCGACGGTTGTCTCGGGGTGTCCGTGAATCACGGCCGCGGCCTGGCCGATGACGACGGCGTCCACTCCGTGCTCCGCGATCGTGCGGAGAATGAGCAGCGGATCGAGGACGCTCACGTCGTCGTCGTCGCCCGCCCGCGCAGCTCGTCCCAGTTGCGCAAGCTCTCCAGCCGCTCGCGCGGGGTCAGCTGCGCGAACGACTGCGCCAGCTCCGCGTCCTGGTGGTCCGGCGGCTCCAGCAGCACGCGCAGTTCGAAGCCGCACGCCGCGACGATGCGCTCGAGTGTGCCCGTGGTCGGGTCGACCTCGCCCCGCTCGTAGCGCGCGAGAGTCGCGTGTGACGTGCCGGCACGTCGCGCCAGCTCACGCAGGCCGAGCCCCGCCCGGCTGCGGGCCTCGCGGATGATCCACTGCGCCAGCATGGCACGACGGTATCCGATCTGATGCCATCGATCACCCGGCCGGCACGGCTGCTACAACGACGCATGCCCCGCTGCTTCCCGGAGCACCCCGGCTTCCGCGACGGCGGCACCGCCGAGCGCGTGGTCTGGCAAGCGTTCCGCGACCAGCTGCCGGACGACGCCGTCCTGTTCCACGGCCGCCGCTTCCAGGAGCGCCAGCACGAGTACGAGGTGGACCTGCTCGTCGGCGTGCCCGGCGCAGGCTGGGCCGTCGTCGAGGTCAAGGGCGGCGACGTCCGCTACGAGGCAGGCGTCTGGGAGCAGCGGCAGAAGGGGGTGTGGCAGCGGGTCGACCCGGTCGGGCAGGCGCAGGACTGCCGGCACGTCTTGCAGCGCCATCTGAAACGGCACGGCGTCTCCGCGGCGTCGTCGCGCGCGGCGCACCTCGTCGCCTTCCCGCACAAGGACGTGCCCGCCGGCTTCTCCACGCCGGACGTCCCGCGCAGCATGGTGATCGGTCGCAACGACGTGGACGGCGCCTACCTTCAGCTGCTGCGGGCGCTGCAGGACCACGGGCAGGGGCACGGGCCGTTCGACGCCGTCCAGGTGGAGGAGTTCGTCGGCGCGGTGGTCGGGCCGTCCCTGCCGCAGGCCGACCTGCTCGCCGTCGACGCGGAGAACGAGGCGCGCATCCACGAGCTGACCGAGCGTCAGCGGCAGCTCGTCGGCTTCCTGCGCAACCAGCACCGGGTCGCGGTCGTCGGCGGGGCGGGCAGCGGCAAGACCTGGCTGGCGCTCGAGCAGGCTCGGCGGCTGGCGAAGGACGGCCAGGCCGTCGCCCTGGTCTGCTACTCGCGCGGGCTGGGCCACTTCCTGCGTCGGGTCACCGCGCAGTGGCCGAAGCGCGAGCGACCGGCGTACGTCGGGCTGTTCCACGACCTGCCGGTGATGTGGGGAGCCCCTCGGGGCGCCGAGGACGACAGCCGCTGGTGGGAGGTCGACCTGCCGCGTCGGCTGGGCGAGCTGGCGGCCGAGCGGCCGGTCGGCGAGCGCTTCGACAGCAT
>DATMJH010000225.1:0-4152 GCA_035554015.1 Mycobacteriales bacterium | reverse complement strand
GCGTCCACGTGCTGCACGTGCGGCGACGCCAGCAGCGCCCGGCTCCACTGCTCGAGCAGGCCGGTCTTCTCGGCGGTCGGCACGTCCAGCGGGTCGACGTCGTAGGCCGACACCCACACCTGGCCGGCGTGCACCGGCTCCTCCGCCAGCTCCACCGGCTCGGCATTGAGCGGCCGTGCGGTGCGCGCGACGGCGACCGCCTCGCGCGCCAGCCGGACCGCCTCGTCGACGGTCACGTCCGCGCTCGAGGCGAAGCCCCACGTTCCGTCGGCGACCACGCGCACGGCGAGGCCGGCCTCGACCGCGTCGTGCCGGCTCTCGAGGCCGCCGTCGCGGAGCGACAGGGCCTGACCGACGTGCCGTTCGACGCGCACGTCGGCGTGTGCTGCGCCGGCCTCCCGCGCCGCCGCGAGCGCGGCGGAGGTGACGGCGTCCAGGGGCAGTGCGAGGAAGTCGGGGTCGACCGGTCGGCTCACCTCCGGCACCCTAGCGAGCAGGTGCCCGCGGAGGGCGAGCTCGGCCGCACGGGTGGCTTGACGTCCCGCGAGGTGGGTAGGGCGCCCAGGACGAGCGCCTGTCGGCAACCTGGAGACCACCGTGCCGGACGACCGTGCCTGACGACCGTGCCTGACGACGCCGTGCTCGAGCGCACGATCGCGTTCGACCCGGCAACCCTCAGCGCACGTGAGGCGCGCCGGTTCGTGCGCTCGCTGCTGCTCGAGGCCGGCCACGAGCAGTGGGTCGAGTCCGCCGAGCTGGCGGTCAGCGAGGTGGTCACGAACGTCGTCCTGCACGCGCACACGACCTTCGAGCTGACCGTCCGGCTGGCCGGCGACCACGTGCGGGTCGAGGTGGTCGACCGCAATCCGGTGCTGCCCCGGCAGCGCGCCTACGACGACCAGGCCACCACCGGGCGCGGGATGGCTCTGGTGGAGGCGATCACCGACGCGCACGGCGTCACGCCGCTGCCGGACGGCAAGGTCGTGTGGTTCTGCGTCGGCGGCAACGGTGACGGGACGGCCGGCGACGACCTGCTCGACCGGTGGGACGACAGCACCTGGGACGCCGAGGCCCTGCCGGCGGCACCCGCCGCAGCCGGCGAGGAGGCGACGCCGGTGCTGCTGAAGGACATGCCGGCGACGCTGTGGTTCGCCGTGCGCCGGCACCACGACGCGATCCTGCGCGAGCTGTCGCTGCACCGGGCCGTGCACCCCGAGTGCGACGTGACGGAGGCCGACCTCGCGCAGGCCGACGCGGCGCGCGACACCATCTACACCGCGCTCGAGGCCGGTGTGGCGCAGGCCCGGTTGGCCGGGCAGACCCGGCTGCCCGATCCGGAGGCCGCCGGCAGGCGGCTCCCGGACACCCCCGACAGCATCGACCTGCGGCTCACCGTGCCGAGCGGATCGGCATCGGCGTTCCAGGTGATGCAGGACGTGCTCGACGCGGCGGAGCGCCTCGCCCTCGACGGCGTCCTGCTGGTGGCCCCGGGCCTGCCGGAGGTCGTCGCGGTGCGTGACTGGGCCTGCGAGCAGGTCATCAGCCAGTTGGCCGGCGGCTCGCCGATGGCCTGGCCCGGCGCGGAGCAGGACCGCTTCACCGACGTCGTGCGCGGCGGCATGACGTCGGGGCACGAGGAGCGGCTGGCCGCGGTGCGCGACGCGGCCTCGGCGGTCGTCGCGGCGGACGAGGCCAACCGGATCCTGGCGGTGAGCCGGCCGCTCGCGTCGCTGCTCGGCTACGAGGTCGACGAGCTGGTCGGACGCCGGGTGGTGACGATCGTGCCGCACCGCTTCCGCGAGGCGCACGTCGCGGGCTTCACGCGGTACCTCGCCACCGGCGAGGAGCACGTCCTGGGACGGCCGGTCGACCTGCCGGTGCTCCGCCGTGACGGCGGGGAGGTGCCGTGCACCCTGCGCATCGACGTCCACGGCACCGGGGCCGGGCATCGGCTGATCGTCGCCGAGGTCCAGCCACAGGGCTGACGGCCCGGGGTCAGCCGGGCCCTGGGTCGGCGAGCCGACCGCCGCCGACCTCCGCTCCGATGTCGTCCCAGAGCGGCACCTGAGCCCGGCCGCGGCGCGGCGGAGCGGCCGTCGGCTCGGGACGGGCGGCGCGCGGCTGGCGGCGGACCGGCCGCAGCACCTGCTCGAGGACGTCGGGCGGCGGCGCGTACCCGAACGCCTGCCGGGCGCCGTCGTCGACCGGGTCGACGCGGCGCGCCCGCGGGTCCCACGCCAGGAGCACCGAGACGCCGTCCGCGTCGGCCGTGACCTCCCAGCGGTTCGGGTCGGTCTGCCGGCTGTCCCAGAGCACGGGTGTGCCCGGCGGCACGAGCCGGCCGAGGTGCTCGACGACGAGCTCCTCCACCCGCCGGCCGTCGACCTCGGCGGTGCGGGCGCGGTCGGCCTGGTGGGCCCGCTCGGCCAGCACCGGGCCCTCGTAGCGCGCGACGTCTCCGACCGGCAGCCCGCAGCTGCGCGCGATGTCCTCGGCGGTCTCGCCGGCGCGGATGCGCTCCTGGACCTGGCGCGGGGTCGGCCCGCCGCCGAGCGGCAGCGTCGGGGCGGTGCGCTGCGCGCGCCGGACCTCGGCGAGCGGCACGCGCACCAGCTCGCCGTCGTCGCCGTCGACGCGGACGAGCACGGTCAGTCCGTCGGGGGTGAGGCCCTCCACCGATGCGGCGCGCACGGGGCGACCCTCGCACGAGCGGCGGCGGCTGCCCGGCACCGACGCGCGGGCGGCACCCGAGCAGGCCCCGCTCGACGGCGGTGCCGGCGCCGACCGCGCCGGCGGCGGCCGGACGGGGCCCGGTTAGTGTCGCGACGTGGTCCGTGCCGTCGTCCTGCCCGCGCCCGGCGAGCCGCTCCGGGTCACCGACCTCGACCTGCCGGCGCCCGGCCCCGGTCAGGTCCGCGTCCGCGTCGTGGCGACCGGCGTCTGCCACAGCGACCTCTCGCTGGCCCGCGGCACGCTGCGCCAGGCGACGCCCGCCGTGCTCGGGCACGAGACGGCGGGCACCGTGGCGGCCGTCGGCGACGGTGTCTCGTCGGTGTCGGTCGGTGACCGCGTGGTGCTCTGCTGGGCCCCGCCGGACGGCACCTGCTGGTTCTGCCTGCAGGGCGAGCCGTGGCTGTGCGAGCACGCCTCGGACGCCGCCGGTGTGCCGTACGCCCGGGCCGACGGCGCCGACGTGTACCCCGGTCTGTCGACCGGCGGGTTCGCCGAGGAGACCGTCGTGTCCGAACGGGCGGTGCTCCCGGTGCCCGACGCCGTGCCGCTGGAGCAGGCGGCGCTGGTCGGCTGCGCCGTCATGACCGGCGTGGGCGCCGTGCTCAAGACCGCGCGGGTCCGGGAGGGCCAGTCGGTGCTCGTCGTCGGGCTCGGCGGCGTCGGGCTGTCCGTCGTCCAGGGCGCCCGGCTGGCGGGGGCGTCGCAGGTGCTCGTCACCGACCGGGCGGAGGACAAGCTGGCGCTGGCCCTGTCGATGGGCGCCACGGACGCCGTCGAGGCCGGCGACGACCTGCCGAAGCGCGTGCGGGCGCTCACCGGTGGGCGCGGCGCCGACCACGCCTTCGACTGCGTCGGCCTCGGCGTGACCATCCGCTCGTCGTGGGCCTCGACCCGTCGCGGCGGCGTCACCACCGTCGTGGGCATCGGCGGCAAGCAGGAGCAGGTCAGCTTCAACGCCCTCGAGCTGTTCCACTTCGCCCGCACGCTGCAGTCGTCGGTCTACGGCTCCACCGACCCGCGCACCGACATCCCCGCCGTGCTCGAGCACGCTGCCGCGGGCCGTCTCGACCTCGGCGCGCTGGTCGGCGGCACGGTGGGCCTGGACGGCGTCGGTGACGCCTTCGCCGCCATGGAGCGCGGTGCGACCTCCCGCACTCTCGTCGTGCCGTAGGTGACCACGGTCCGCCTCCGGGTACGGGGGCGGTATGACCGAGCCGAACGAGCCGAACGAGCCGAACGAGCCGACGCCCGAGCTGGGCGAGCCCACGGACGTGTCCGTCTCGCCGGAGGAGCTCGAGGACCAGACCTCCGACAGCGCGACCCCGACGAGCTCCGCCTCCCGCTACGAGGAGGGCGACAGCAAGGGCGGCACCGGCGGCCTCGACGCCGGTGGCGCCGGCTGACGCGGTGGACGTCCCG
>DATMJH010000224.1:0-6111 GCA_035554015.1 Mycobacteriales bacterium | reverse complement strand
ACGGTGATGTGGGACGTCGACGCCGGCGCCGCGCAGCGGCTGCTGCCCGACACGTTCGAGGTGGTCGAGACGTCGCCCGGCCGAGCGAACCTGGCGCTCGCGCTCGTCGACTACCGCGACAACGACCTCGGCGCCTACCTCGAGGTGGGCGTCATCCTGTTCGTGCGGCCCCGCGGCGGGGGCACGGAAGGCAACCACATCCTCCACCTGCCGGTCGACCAGCCGTTCACTTGCGAGGCCGGCCGGCGCATCTGGGGCTTCCCGAAGACGCTGCAGCGCATCGAGCGCGAGGACACGGAGGCCTCGAGCACCTGGACGCTGACGATGGACGGCGAGCTCGCGCTGAGGGTCACTCTCCCGAGTGGCGGCTCCGACGAGGCGCCGGCGCTGCCGATGACGAGCTACACGCTGATCGACGGCGTGCCGCACGCGACGGCCTTCACGCAGTGGGGGACGGGCAGCTCGCTCACGCTCGGCGGTGAGGGGGTGCGGCTCGAGCTCGGCCCGCACACCGTCGGCAAGGAGCTGGCCGGGCTCGGGCTGCCCGCCGAGCCGGTGCTCTCGACCTGGACCGAGCGGATGCAGGCGACCTTCGAGGAGCCGCGCCGGCTGGGGGCTCACAGCCAGTAGTTGCCGCCGATGCCCTCGAGCAGCTTCTCGAGCGCACCGGGCGGCCAGGCAGCCGGCTCCGGCCCGTCGGGCCGCCCCGGCCGGCGACGGGCGTAGGGATCGGTCGGGAACAGCGCCGCGGACAGCCGCTGCGCGGTCGACTGCACGAGCGGCGCCAGCCGGTTGAGGTCGGTGTGCCGGACGTCGCCGCTCACGCACACCGACGCGACGGCACGCCCGCTGCCGCGCAGCGGCGCCGCGACGGCGACGACACCGGGCGCGGACTCCTCGCGCTCGTACGCGAGCCCACGTGCCCGCACCGCCGCGAGCTCGGAGGCCAGCAGCTCCATGTCGGTGAGGGTCCGCGGTGTGCGGCTGACCAGCCGGCCGCGGAACGTCGCGTCGACCTGCCGCGGATCGGTCCACGCGAGGATCGCCTTGCCCGCGGCCGTGCAGTGCGCCGGCGTCCGGCCGCCGGTGCGCGCGGTGATGCCGCTGGTCGACCGGCTGGCCAGCCGGTCGAGCCACACGACGTCGCGCGCGTCGAGCACCGCGAGGTGCACGGTCGCGCCGGTGCGGGCGTGCAGGTCGTACAGCAGCGGCGCCGTCGCCTCTCGCAGCTCGTTGTGCGCGACGGCGAGGCCGCCGAGCTCGAGCGCGCGCATGCCGAGCCGGTAGCCGCCCTCGACGTGCTCGAGCCAGCGCAGCCGGACGAGCGCGTCGAGGATGCGATGCGCCGTCGAGCGCGGCAGGCCGGTGCGCTCGACGAGCTGCTGCAGTGACAGCTCGGGAGTGGTGCCGTCGAAGGCGCCGAGCAGCAGCGTCATCCGCTCGATCATCGACACCGGCGTGCCGTCGCCCGCCCGGTCGCGCGGCGTCATGCCGTGCACTGTACGGGTGCCTTGACCGGTGGAACGTGTTCTAGTTTGATCGACGCCGTGGACAGCCCCGAGTACGACGTCGTCGTCGCCGGCTCGGGCGCCGGTGGGCTGGTCGGGGCGCTGTCCGCCGCCGACGCCGGGCTGTCCGTGCTGGTGCTCGAGAAGGCCGGCTACTGCGGCGGCACGACGTCGCTGTCCGGTGCCGGCCTGTGGGCGCCGGCGAACCTCAAGGTGCTCGCCGCCGGCCAGCCGGACAGCCTCGGCCTCGCCCGCGAGTACCTGCGGCACACCGTCGGTGACCGCACGCCGCAGTCGATGCAGGACGCGTTCCTGGAGGCCGCCGCGGAGACCATCGGCTACCTCGAGGAGCGCGACGTCCGCTTCTCGTACATGACCGGCTACCCGGACTACCGGCCCGACCTGCCGGGTGCGCTGCTCACCGGCCGGGCCGTGACGCCGAAGGCGATCCCGGGCGCGCGGATGACGCAGCTGCCGCACCCGGTGCATCCGAAGCTGCCCATGGGCGACGGCGGCCCGCCCATCCCGCTCGTCGGACCCGAGGGTCCGGTCTGGGGCGGGCAGTCGCTCATCGCCCAGCTGCTCGACGCGTGTGAGCGCGTCGGTGTCGAGATCTGGACGTCGTCGCCCTTCACGGGGCTCGTCGTCGAGGACGGGCGCGTCACCGGCGTCACCGCCGAGCGCTGCGGGGACCCCGTCACCGTCGCCGCGCGCATCGGCGTCCTCCTCGCGTCCGGGGGGTTCGAGCGCAACGCGCAGATGCGCGAGCAGGCAGGGCAGGGCGTCGTCGCGCATGCGCGCTGGACGCTCGGTGTCGAGGAGAACACCGGTGACGGCATCCGCGCCGCGCTCGAGCTCGGCGCCGCGACCGACCTGCTCGAGGACTGCTGGTGGGCGCCCGGCTTCCTACGCCCTGACGGGTCGCCGTCGTTCCTGCTGTGGGAGCGGACGGCGCCCGGCTTGGTCATGGTCGACCGCGACGGCCGGCGGTGGGTCAACGAGGGCACCGACTACAACACCTTCGGCCACCTCGCGCTCGCCGCCCACCGCGCCGGCCGGCCGGTCATCCCGTCGTGGGTCGTCTTCGACGCGACGTTCGTCGAGCGGTACGGCTTCGCCGGGCTGCGTCCCGGTGCCGACCCGACGGCGTGGGTCGAGGCGGGTGCGCTGCTCCGCGCCGACACCGTCGGGGAGCTCGCGGACGCGATGGGCGCCGCGCAGCTGCCGCACGCCGTCGGGCGCTGGAACGGCTTCGCGGCGAAGGGTGTCGACCAGGACTTCGGCCGAGGGGCAGCCGGGAGCCACGAGCGCCAGCTGCTGTCGGTGTTCCAGCGCTACCCGGGCATCCCCGGCCCGCACGAGCACCCGAACCCCTCGCTGGCACCAGTGGCGGAGGCGCCGTTCTACGCCGGCCAGCTCGTGCTGTCCGACCTCGGCACCAAGGGCGGTCTGGTCTGCGACGAGCACGCGCGCGTCCTCGACCGCGACCGCCGGCCGATCCCGGGCCTGTACGCGTGCGGCAACACCATGGCGTCGATGTTCGGGCACGCCTACCCCGGTCCGGGCGCGTGCATCACGCCGGCGATGGCGTTCGGTCGCCGGGCCGCGCTCGACCTCGCCGGCGCCGTCGCCAGCGCCGGATGACCCGACCGTGACCGGCGTGGCGCTCGTCACCGGTGGCACCCGCGGGCTCGGCCGGGGGATCGCCGACGCCTTCGCCGACGCCGGCTACCGCGTCGTCGTCTGCGGACGCACGGCGCCCGACGACCTGCCGCACCGGTTCGTCGCGTGCGATGTCCGTGACGCCGGGCAGGTCGACGCGCTCGTCGCCGACGTGGTCGCTCACGAGGGGCGGCTCGACGTCGTCGTCAACAACGCCGGCGGCAGCCCCTCCGCTCCCGTGGCGGAGGCGAGCCCTCGGCTGGCGGAGCGCGTCGTCGCCCTCAACCTGCTCGCGCCGCTGTACGTCGCCCGCGCCGCGAACGCGGTCATGCAGGCGCAGGACGACGGCGGCGTCGTCATCAACATCGGCAGCGTCTCGGCGCGACGTCCGGCACCCGGCACCGCGGCGTACGCCGCGGCCAAGGCGGGCCTCGCGGTGCTGACCCGCGCGCTCGCCCTCGAGTGGGCGCCGAAGGTGCGGGTGAACGCCGTGACGCCGGGCCTGGTGAACACCGAGCTGGCAGAGCAGAACTACGGCGACGACCGCAGCGCCGTCACGCGCACCATCCCGATGAGGCGGCTGGCCGAGCCGGCGGACGTCGCGGCCGCCTGCCTGCTGCTGGCCGCGCCGGCGCTGCGGTACACCACCGGTGCCGATCTGTACGTCGACGGCGGGGGAGAGATCCCTGCCTTCCACACCGCGATGCAAGGAGCTGACCGTGGCTGAGGCCTACCTCGTCGAGGCCGTGCGGACGCCGGTCACCAAGCGCGGGGGCGGGCTGTCGCAGGTGCACCCCGCCGACCTCGGCGCGCACGTGCTCACCGCGCTCGTCGAGCGGTCGGGCATCGACCCGGCAGCGGTCGACGACGTCGTGTTCGGCTGCGTCGACACCATCGGCCCGCAGGCCGGCGACATCGCTCGGACCTGCTGGCTCGTGGCGGGGCTCCCGGAGGAGGTCCCCGGCGTCACGGTCGACCGGCAGTGCGGGTCGTCGCAGCAGGCCGTGCACTTCGCCGCGCAGGCCGTGATGAGCGGCACCGCCGACCTCGTCGTCGCCGGCGGCGTGCAGAACATGAGCCTCATCCCGATCTCCGCGGCCATGCTCGCCGCGCAGCCGTACGGCTTCGCCGACCCGTTCACCGGCTCGCCGGGCTGGGTGCGCCGGTACGGCCCGGAGCCGCTGTCGCAGTTCGAGTCGGCCGAGCGCATCGCGCAGAAGTGGGACATCGCCCGCGAGGAGATGGAGGCGTACGCGCTGGAGAGCCACCGGCGGGCGCTGCAGGCCGTCGACGAGGGGCGCTTCTCCCGCGAGATCGCGCCGTACGAGGACGTCGCGGAGGACCAGGGGCCGCGGCGCGACACGTCGCTGGAGAAGATGGCGTCGCTGGAGCCGCTGCAGGAGGGCGGACGGGTCACGGCCGCGGTCGCGAGCCAGATCACCGACGGCGCCGCGGCGCTGCTGGTCGCCTCCGAGCGGGCGGTGCGCGAGCACGGGCTGACGCCGCGGGCGCGCGTGCACCACCTGTCGGTGCGCGGGGACGACCCGGTCCTCATGCTCACCGCACCGATCCCGGCCACCGCGCACGCGTTGAGCAAGGCCGGCATGTCGCTCGACGACATCGACCTCGTCGAGATCAACGAGGCGTTCGCGTCGGTCGTGATTGCCTGGCAGCGCGAGACCGGCGCGGACCTGGCGAAGGTGAACGTCAACGGCGGCGGCATCGCGCTCGGCCACCCGCTCGGCGCGACCGGAGCCCGGCTGATGACGACGCTGCTGCACGCGCTCGAGCGCACCGGCGGCCGGTACGGGCTGCAGACGATGTGCGAGGGCGGCGGGCAGGCCAACGTCACGATCCTCGAGAGGCTCTGATGCCGCTGTTCTCCGTCGAGGGCCGCGTCGGCCGCACCGTGCAGAAGATCGCCGGGTCGCGGCGGTTCGCACCGGTGGCCAAGCACGTCGTCCCGCGCATCGACAAGGGGCTGAACCGGCTGACCGGCGGCCGGTTCGTGCTGAGCAGCCTGCTCGTGCCCTCGCTCGTGCTGACGGCGAAGGGAGCGAAGTCGGGGCAGCCGCGCACCACGCCGCTGGCGTGCATGCCGGAGGACGACGGTGGCTGGGTCGTCGTCGGCAGCAACTTCGGGCAGACGAAGCACCCGGCGTGGACGGCGAACCTGCTCGCGCATCCCGACGCGACCGTGAACGTCCGCGGCCGCGAGGTGCCGGTGCGCGCGAGGCTGCTCGAGGGGGAGGAGCGGGCCGCCACGTGGGCACGGATCACGAAGGTGTGGCCGACCTACGACCGCTATGTCGAGCTCAGCGGCGGGCGTGACATCAGGGTGTTTCGGCTCGACCCGAAGGCGTAGGGGAGACACTTCCCTCACCGGCGCCGTGTCGTGAGCTCCGGCGCTCCTGCGACCGGATCGTGACGAACCCGTGAGGGAAGGGCGGCGCGCTCAAGTTCGGCCAGGCGCTCAGCGTGCTCGAGGCCGTGCTGCCCGAGGAGCTCGCCGAGCCGTACCGCGCAGCGCTCAACACGCTGCAGCACGCCGCCCCGGCACTGCCGTGGGACAGCGTCGAGCGCGTCCTCGACGCCGAGCTCGGTCGCGACTGGCCGTCGCGCCTCACGGTCGAGCACACGCCCGCCGGCGCCGCCAGTCTCGGTCAGGTGCACCGGGGCACATGGCGCGCGACGCCGGACGCCGAGCCCGTGGCGGTCGCGGTCAAGGTGCAGTACCCCGGCGTCGGCAAGGCGCTGCAGTCCGACCTGCGGCAGCTGCGGCGCGTCGCTCGCCTGCTCGGCGCGCTCGGCCACCTGGCCGATGCGACCGGCCTGGTCGACGAGCTCTCGGCCAGGCTCGGCGAGGAGCTCGCTACGAGCGCGAGGCGGCCAACCAGCGCCGGTTCGGCGCTGCGTTCGTCGAGGACCCGCCGGTCGTCGT
>DATMJH010000223.1:0-5973 GCA_035554015.1 Mycobacteriales bacterium | reverse complement strand
GCTCGGGACCGGGCGCAAGAGGTCAAGCAGGAGGCGCAGTCGCACTCCGGAGAGTCGGACGACGCTGAGCCCCCCGCCCCGACCCGCCGCACCCGCGCGACGTCGACCCGCGCGACGACCCGCGCCACCACCACGCGGCGGCGGCCGACGGCCTGAGGCCGCTGACCGACCGGACGCGCGTGCGGGAGACGATGAGCCGGTGAGCGCTCCGACCGGGACGGCGCAGCGGACGACGGCGCGCGCCGTCGGGCGGCTGGCGGTCGCGACGGCCGGCGCGCTGGCGCTCGCCGTGGCTGCGGTGCCGCTGGCGCTGCTGGTGCGCGCGTCCTGGCCCCCGCTCGCCGACCTCGACGCCGCCGCTACGGCCGCGGCGGAGGACGCCGTCGCGGGCTCCGGCCCGCTGCTGGCGTCGGCCCGAGCGGTGACGCTGCTCGGCGACCCCCTGCTCACGTGGCTGCTGGCGGCGGCCGTCGCGACCGCGCTCGCCGCCCGGGGCCGGGGCCGGCTGGCGCTGTTCGTGCTGGCCGTGCGGGCGGGCACGCAGCTGCTCTCGTCCGGCCTGAAGGTGTCGGTGGACCGTGCCAGGCCGGAGTTCGAGGTACCGGTCGACGCCGCGCTGGGCGCCTCGTTCCCCTCCGGGCACACGCTCGCTGCGGCGGGCCTGTGGCCCGCGCTGGCGGTGCTCGCGCTCCCGCTCGTGCCGCCTCGACGACGGGTGTGGCTGCTGGCCGCGGCCACCGCGGTGGCCGGGCTCGTCGCCGCCAGCCGCGTGCTGCTCGGCGTGCACTACCTGTCGGACGTCGTCGGCGGGCTCCTGCTGGGCCTGGGCTGGACGGCGCTGTGCGCCGCGCTGCTCGTGCGCTGGCGGACCGACACCGGCGTCCGAGTGCGCCGGGTGGCCGACGCCGTCGACCCTCCCGGAGGCGCTCGGTGACGCGCGACGCCGCCGCCGACCTGCGCTCCATCGCCTTCTGCCTCGAGCGCGCGCTGGAGCCCTCGTACCGGGTCCGGGCGTTCCGGACCGCGGCCGCGACCGTCGACCGCACGCCGGCGGCGGAGCTGGCCGACCGGGCTCGCGCCGGCACGCTGACCGAGCTGCCCGGCCTCGGCAAGGTCACTGCCACGGTCGTCACCGAGTCGCTGACCGGCCAGGAGCCGGTCTACCTGCGGCGGGTCCGCACGCTCGGCGACCGCCCGGTGGCCGAGGGCGCGGCCGCGCTGCGCGCTGCCCTCAAGGGCGACCTCCACACCCACTCCGACTGGTCCGACGGCGGGTCGCCGATCGAGGAGATGGCCCGCAGCGCCCGTGCGCTGGGCCACGAGTACGTCGTGCTCACCGACCACTCGCCCCGGCTCACGGTGGCCCGCGGCCTCTCGCCCGAGCGCCTCCGCCAGCAGCTCGACGTCGTGCGCGGGCTCAACGAGCGGTTCGCCGAGGAGGCCGAGGCCGGCACCGCGCCGCCGTTCCGGCTGCTCACCGGCATCGAGTGCGACATCCACGAGGACGGCACGCTCGACCAGGAGCCCGAGCTGCTCGCCGAGCTCGACGTCGTCGTGGCCAGCGTGCACAGCAAGCTGCGCATGCCGTCGGCGGACATGACGCCGCGCATGGTCGCGGCGATCAGCAACCCGCACACCGACGTGCTGGGCCACTGCACCGGGCGGTTCGTCAAGGGCTACGGCCGCGGCGGCAAGGGGCGGCCCGAGTCGGAGTTCGAGGCCGAGGTGGTGTTCGCCGCCTGCGCCCGGTTCGGCGTCGCCGTCGAGGTCAACAGCCGGCCGGAGCGGCTCGACCCGCCAAAGCGGCTGCTGCGCCTCGCCGTCGAGGCGGGCTGCCGCATCGCGATCGACACCGACGCGCACGCGCCCGGCCAGCTGGACTGGCAGCACGTCGGCTGCGAGCGGGCGCACCTGTGCGGCGTCACCCCCGACCGCGTCGTCAACACGGCCGGCGCCGACGAGCTGTTGCGCTGGACCCGGCGCGAGACGGCCTGATCAGCCCTCGGCCGGCCGGCGCTGCAGCGGCACGAGCTCGGTGACCGGCGCCGTCAGCACGGCGGTGAGGTCGTCGGGCAGCGTGTCGGCCACCAGGAGGGCGCACGCCGCGTCGAGGCAGAGTGCCATCACGCGCTGGTGCTCCCGGTCGTCGGCCGAGCGGTCGAGACCGCGCCGGCAGGCCGGGCAGGGTCGCGAGAGCCCCTCGGCCCCGGAGCGGCGCACGAGCGCCCACACCCGCCGGCGGGAGGTCAGCACGGCCGCCTGGAACGCGGCCTGCAGCGCCTCCGCCCGCTCCGACTCGTCGGCGAACGAGCGGTCGACGAGGGCCTCGAACAGCGCCTGCCCACCGGTGTCGTGGCAGCGCCCGGCCAGCACCGGCAGGAAGCCGAGCAGCGCCTTGACCTGGTCGCTCTGCGGCCCCAGGTCCGGCTCGTCGACGGTCGGCGACGGGTACACCGCGCGCCAGGGCGCCATGAGAGCGGCGTGCTCGACCCGGGTGAGCACCGGTCGGGCGTAGGCGGCGGCGATGGCGTCGCGGACCGCCTTGAGGGCGGTGGAGACGACGCGCGGCTCGACCGTCAGGTAGTCGGCATCGCCGGCCAGGTCGTCGACGAACAGGGCGGCGAGCGCGTCGAAGGAGGCCAGGACCTCGCAGATCAGCGGGCTGTCGGGAGACAGAGCGGTGTCGCGCGCGGCGGCGACGGCGACGGTGTTCGTCCAGCCGGCGGCCAGGCGCGGCAGGTCCTCGTCGCTGATGTGTGCGAGCTGGGCGAGCACCCCGAGCACCTCGGTGAGGTTGGGGTGGTCCTCCAGCCGCTCGACGACTGCACGTCGGCCCATGACGTCCCCTCCGCGGTCGGTCCCTCGCGGAGAGTGTGCGGCACGAACCGGCCGGAACCTGAGCAGGCGCGGCCGATCTCATCCCGAGATGAGCACAACGGGCCAGGCCGGACGGCTGAGCGGACGACCCGGCGGACCGTTCGGGCGATGCGCCGCCCCGCCCGACCGGTACGCCAGCGCCGGGTGGGGAGGGCGGGGCGCTAGAAGCGGTGCGCCTCCGTGCCGCCCTGCAGGGCCTGCCAGACGTCCTGCACGTTGTCGAAGACGGCGCTCGACGGCAGCCGGCGCAGCTGGTCGACGACGTCGTCCGGCGCGCCGAGCTCGGTGGCCTTCGCGACCAGCGCCTGGGAGCCGGCGGGCCACACCTCCTTGCCGAGGTAGGACGCGATCTGCGCACGCTGCTCGACGTCGGCCTCGGTCATGCCGTCCGGCACGCCTCCCGCGAGCGTGCCGTCGGGTGCGAGGTCGACGTCCGGCTGGTCCTCGCCCGACGGCTCCGCCGAGTGCCACTGCTCGCCGCGGGTCTCTCGCCCGGACCGCACCATGCCCTCGACCTCGGCGCCGAGCGCGTCGTCGACCCGGGCGCTGTGCTTGTCGCTGCCACGCTCCATGGCGCCGGCACTACCCGCTCACCGCGACTCCACACGGCACGGATGTGTGCCCTTCGGGACAGGTACGAGCGGCACCGCGAGGGGCATCCAGACCTCATGCACGCAGCACCTCGTCGCCCCGCAGCCTCCTGGCCCTCGGCCCTGCTGCCCGGCGCCCTCCTGCTCGCGCTGCTCACCACCGGAGCGGCGACCGCCACCGCCGGGCACGACACCCCCGCCCCGGCAGCCGAGGCCCCGGTCACCGAGCTGCAGGTCGTCCCGGCAGAGTGATCGCGGGCGGCCCGGGTGCGCTCACTCGGCGCCGCCCTCGGTGGTGTCCTTGTCGGCCGGCACGTGCTCCGAGCGCAGGTCGTAGCGGTCCACCGCCTGCTTCGGCGCGTCATCGCCGATCTCGCCGCGTCGCGCGAGCTCGGTCAGCACCGCCGTCGCGATCGACTCCGCGTCGGTGCGGAAGTGCCGTCGCAGCGCGGCGCGGGTGTCGGACCGACCGAACCCGTCGGTGCCCAGCGACGACCAGTCGCCCGGCACCCACCGGCTGATCGAGTCCGGCACCGCGCGCATGAAGTCGCTCACCGCGACGACCGGTCCGGTTGCCTCCATGAGCGCGCGTGTCACGTACGGGGTGCGCGGGTCACCCGGGTTGAGCAGGTTGTGCTCCTCGCAGGCGACGGCGTCGCGGCGCAGCTCGTTCCAGCTCGTGACGCTCCACACGTCGGCGGCCACCCCCCAGTCCTCGCGCAGCAGCCGCTGCGCGTCCAGGGCCATCCGGACCGACACCCCGCTGGCGAGCACCTGCGCGTGCGGCCCCTCGCCCTCGGCGGGCGCGTAGCGGTAGATGCCCCGCAGCACGCCCTCCCGCAGCCGCGGCACGTCGGGCAGCGCGGGCTGCACATAGGGCTCGTTGTAGACCGTGAGGTAGTAGAAGACGTCCGCTTCCGGGCCGGTGGACTCGGGCCCGTACATCCGTCGCAGCCCCTCCTCGACGATGAACGCCACCTCGTACGCCCACGCCGGGTCGTAGGCCACGCACGCGGGGTTGGTCTGCGCCAGCAGCAGCGAGTGCCCGTCCTGGTGCTGCAGCCCCTCGCCGTTGAGCGTCGTCCGCCCGGCTGTGGCGCCGAGCAGGAACCCGCGGCCGAGCTGGTCGGCCAGCGCCCACATCTGGTCGCCGGTGCGCTGGAAGCCGAACATCGAGTAGAAGATGTAGATCGGGATCATCGGCTCGCCGTGCGTCGCGTACGACGTCCCTGCCGCGATCGCCGAGCCCATCGAGCCGGCCTCGGTGATGCCCTCGTGCAGCAGCTGGCCGGTCTCGGACTCCTTGTACGACAGCAGCAGCTCGCGGTCGACGGCCTCGTAGCGCTGCCCGAAGGGCGAGTAGATCTTCGCCGTCGGGAACAGCGAGTCCATGCCGAAGGTGCGGGCCTCGTCCGGGATGATCGGCACGAACCGCGCGCCGATGCCCTTGTCCTTGATGAGGTCCTTGAGCAGCCGGACGAACGCCATCGTCGTCGCCACCGCCTGCTTGCCCGAGCCCGCCTTGAGCTCGTCGTAGACCGCCGGCCCCGGCAGCTCCAGCGGCCGCGGCCGGACGACCCGCCTGGGCAGCGAGCCACCCAGCTGCGCCCGGCGCTCCTTCATGTACTCGATCTCGGCGCTGTGCGGGCCGGGGTGGTAGTAGGGCGGCAGGCCGCTCTCGAGCGCCTTGTCGCTGATGTCGATGTACAGCCGGTCGCGCAGCGCCTTGAGCTCGTCGATGCTGAGCTTCTTCATCTGGTGCGTAGCGTTGCGGCCCTCGAAGTCCTTGCCGAGCGTCCAGCCCTTGATGGTGTGGGCGAGGATCACGGTCGGCTGGCCGCTGTGCTCGACGGCGGCCTTGAACGCCGCGTACACCTTGCGGTAGTCGTGCCCGCCGCGCGACAGGCCGCGCAGCTGGTCGTCGGACAGGTGCTCGACCATCTTGCGCAGCCGCGGGTCGGTGCCGAAGAAGTTCTCGCGGATGTACGCGCCGCTCTCGACCGAGTAGGTCTGGAACTGGCCGTCCGGCGTGGTGTTCATCGAGTTGACCAGGACGCCGTCGACGTCGCGGGCGAGCAGCTCGTCCCAGTCGCGCCCCCAGACGACCTTGATGACGTTCCAGCCGGCACCGCGGAAGTAGGCCTCCAGCTCCTGCATGATCTTGCCGTTGCCCCGCACCGGACCGTCGAGCCGCTGCAGGTTGCAGTTGACGACGAAGATCAGGTTGTCGAGCTCCTCCCGGGCCGCGACGCCGATGGCACCGAGCGACTCCGGCTCGTCCATCTCGCCGTCGCCGAGGAAGCACCAGACGCGCGAGTCGCTGGTGTCCTTGATGCCGCGGTGCTGCAGGTAGCGGTTGAACCGCGCCTGGTAGATGGCGTCGATCGGTCCGAGGCCCATGGAGACCGTCGGGAACTCCCAGAAGTCCCGCATCAGCCGCGGGTGCGGGTAGCTCGGCAGCGACCCCTCTGCCCGCGACTCCTGCCGGAAGCCGTCGAGCTGCTCC
>DATMJH010000222.1:0-10702 GCA_035554015.1 Mycobacteriales bacterium | reverse complement strand
ACCGCACCGCCGCCGAGCTCGCCGACGCCCTCGCCGCCCTCGCCTAGCCCCCCGTCCCGCCGTCTCCGACCGGAGGGCTCCCGACGGACTTCCCGCCCCCCGAACCCGTCGGGAGCCCTCCGGTCGGAGACGGCGGGACGGGGGGCTAGGCGAGGGCGGCGAGGGCGTCGGCGAGCTCGGCGGCGGTGCGGTAGCGGTCGGCCGGGTCCGGCGCGAGGCACCGCTCCGCCAGGGCGCGGACGTCGTCGGGCAGCGCCGGTGACACCGCCGGCGTCGTCGACAGCACCTTGCGCAGTGCGAGCAGCGGGTCCGACGACGGCAGCTCGCCGTAGATCCCGGTCCCGCCGACGGCGCTGTGCAGCGTCGCGCCGAGCGACCAGATGTCGGTGGCGCGCGACGCGCGGCCGCCGGTCAGCACCTGCGGGTCGACGAACTCCAGCGAGGCGAGCGGCCCCATGCCGGTGACGGTCATCCCCGGCGCGAGCACCTGGGCGAGCCCGAGGTCGGACAGCTTGGCGCCGTGCTCGTGCAGCAGCACGTTCGCGGGCTTGATGTCCCGGTGCACCAGGCCCGCCTCGTGCAGCGCGTGCGCCGCGCGGGCGGCGTGCTCGACGGCGCGCAGCACCTCGGCCCGGCTCAGCTCCCGGGCGGGCGCCGCCAGCGACCCCAGCGGCAGGAACTCCATCGCGTAGTAGAAGACGCCGCCCTCCTGCCCCGCGTCGTACAGCGACACCAGGTACGGCGACCGGACGGCGGCGAAGGCGCGCAGCTCCTTGGTCGCCCGGCGGAAGGTCTCCTCGCTGGTCGGCGAGGACAGCACCTTCACCGCCACGTGCTGGTCGGGCACGGGCAGCCGCGCCGGCCGGGTGGCGAGGTGGAAGCTGCCGTGGTTCCCCTCGCCGAGCGGCCGGACGAACTCGTAGTCCGCGATGCGCTGCACAGCCTCTCCCCCCGGTCGGTCGCCGCGCGACCTCCTCGGCGCACCATGCCCGTTCTCGCGACCGGCGTCCAGAGGCCGGCCGGACGGTCTAGCCTTCGCGCGACGTCGGGCCGGGGGGAGCGCGCATGACGACGGAGTCCGGAACGGTCCTCGCGGCCGTCGGCGGCGACGCCCTCCCGATCGCGCGCATCCTGCTCGCGGTGGCGATCATCGTCGTCGCGGCCCGGCTGATGGGGCTGCTGTTCAAGCGCCTCGGGCAGCCACCCGTGGTGGGCGAGATCCTGGCCGGCATCCTGCTCGGCACGACCTTCCTCGGGCCGGACGGCGCCGAGGTGCTGTTCCCCGACGACACCCGGCCGTACCTGCGCGCGCTGGCCGCGCTGGGGCTCGTGCTGTTCATGTTCATCATCGGGCTCGAGATCGACCCGTCGATCATCAGGGGCCGGCAGCGCACCGCCGCGTCGGTGTCGGTGTCGTCGATCGTGCTGCCCTTCGCGCTGGGCACCGCGCTCGGCCTGCTGCTCGTCGACCGCCACCCCCCGCCCGACGAGAGCAAGGGGTCGCTGGAGTTCGTGCTGTTCATGGGCGCCGCCATGTCGGTCACGGCGTTCCCGGTGCTCGCGCGCATCCTCAACGACCGCGGCCTGCTGCGCTCCCCGCTGGGCGGGGTGGCCCTGGCCTGCGCCGCCGTCGACGACGTGCTCGCCTGGACGCTGCTGGCGGTCGTGGTGGCGCTGGCCAACGCCGGTGACGACACCACCTGGCGGATCGCGCTGGCGCTTCCGTACGTGCTCGCGATGTTCCTCGTCGTCCGCCCGCAGCTGCGCCGGCTGGTCGCCTGGCACGCCAGAGCCGGGCGGCTGACGCCGGACATCCTCGCCGTCGTCCTGGTCGGCCTGCTGCTGTCCTCGTACGTGACGGAGTGGATCGGGATCCACTACATCTTCGGCGCGTTCCTGTTCGGTGCCGTCATGCCTCGCGAGGGCACCACGCACCTGTTCGAGGAGATCCTGGAGCGGCTGGAGCAGGTCAGCGTGCTGCTCCTGCTCCCGGTGTTCTTCATCGTCACCGGCCTCGGGGTCGACCTGCGCGGGCTCGACGGCGAGGGGCTGCTGGAGCTCGCCGCGGTGCTCGCCGTCGCGATCGTCGGCAAGGGCGTCGGTGCGTACGTCGGCGCGCGCGCGGTGCGGGAGCCGCACCACCGGGCCGCGGCCATCGGGGTGCTGATGAACACCCGCGGCCTCACCGAGCTCGTCATCCTGTCGATCGGCCGCGACGCCGGCATCCTCGACGACCGCATGTTCGGCCTGCTCGTCGTCATGGCGGTGGTCACCACCGTGATGACCGGCCCGCTGCTCAAGGTCGTCTACTCCGAGCGACGGCTCGCGCACGACGTCGCGGAGGCGGAGCGGGCCGCACTGGGCGAGGCGTCGGCGTACCGGGTGCTGGTCGTGCTCGACGAGCTCGACGACGCCGACCGGCTCGTCGACGTCGCGGGCGACCTCGTCGCCGGAGAGCGCCCCGCCGAGGTGGTGCTCGCCCGGGTCACGCCGTTCCCGGTCGCGACGGTGGAGGTGGGCAGCGGGCTGCTCGGCGCGATCGCCGGCATGACCAGCGACGCGGAGCGGCTCGAGCAGCTCGCCGGCCGGGTCCGGGCGCGCGGCGTGCCCGTCACGGTGCTCAGCCGGTTCAGCGACGACCCGGCCCGGGAGGTCGCGACGATGGGCGCCGGCGCGCACGCCGACGTCGTGCTGCTGCCGGCCGGCAGCCCGGCGGAGGCCGCCGTCCGCAGCGCGGTGCCGGCGCAGGTCGCCGTGCTCAGCGGCACACCGGGTGCCGGCTGCGTGGTGCTCGACGCGGCGTCCGGCCCCAACGGCGAGGCGGCGACGGCCCTCGCGTTGCGCATGGCGATCGGCCGGTCCGCCGCACTGCGGGTCGCCGGTGCCGGACGCTCGGCGCGCAAGGCCACCGCGGCCGCCGACACGGCCCGGGCCGAGGGGCTGGACGCCGGCCCGCTCGCCGACGGCGAGCCCATCGCGCTGCGGGTGTCGGCGTCGGGCCCGGCACCGGCGGACGCCGCCGTGCTGCAGGTCTCGGCCGCGATCGACCACGAGCCGGTCGACGTCAGGGCGCTGCTGGCGACGGCGCGGCCGGGCGCGGTCGTGCCGGGCTGAGCCTCACCCGAACAGGTCGTCGCCGAGGTCGTCGTCCAGGTCGTCGTCCCGGCGGCGGGTGGCGGCCGCTGCCGGGGCACCGGTGCCCCGCAGCAGCTGGCCGGCCACCAGCACGAAGAAGCAGAGGATGGCCCCGGCCGTCGCGGCGGTGCCGCCGGCGAGCCCGCCGGTGGACGTGCTGAGCACCACGTCGAGCGGCGTGGTCTGCACCAGCTCGCCGCAGGTGGCCCGCACCTCGTGCCGGCCGATCGGCACGTCGGGCACCTCGATCGGTCCTTCGAAGGTGCCGTCCGCCTCGGCCAGCAGCGTGCCGGCGGGGGTGCCGTCGACCTCGAGGTCGACGGCGGAGCGCGGCGCGCAGCCCTCGCCGCGCACGACCACGCTGCCGCCCGGCACCGACGACGGCTCGGAGAGCGTCAGGTCCTGCGCCGGGGGTTCGGGGTCGGGTTCGCTGAACGGCAGCTCGGACGGCGTCGGGCTGCCGGTCGGCACCGGCGACGGAGCAGCGCTCGTGGGTGCCGGGTCGGGGGAGTCCTCGACCGTCGTCGTGGCCGGCGGCGCCGTCGTGGGCGACGTCGTGGGCGTGGGCGTCGGCGTGGGCGCAATCGTGGGCGTGGACGTCGGCGTCGGCCTGGACGGCGGCGGTGCCGCCGTCCACCGGTGCGTCACCGGCGCGCTGACCGCGGTGCCGTCGCCCTGCGCCTCGGGCGCGGACGCCACCACGCTGTCGGTGCGCGCGACGTCGCTGGACCACGTGAAGCTCGCGCGGCCGTCGGGCCCGGTCGTGCCCGCCCCCGTCAACCCGGCGCCCGCGACGGTGAAGGTGACCGGGACGCCCGCGGCGGCGACGCCGTCGTGCGTCACCCGCGCGGTGACGGTGTGGTCGGTGCCGACCGGCGAGCTGGTGCCGGTGGGCGTCAGCGTCACCGCGGTGACGACCGGCGGCGGCGCGACCCAGGTGTGCGTGACGGGCACGGCGGCGACGTCGACGTCCGGGCAGGGAGCCTCGAAGGTGTAGCAGTCCGCGCTGTTGACGTACGCGATGACGGTGTCGGTGCCCGGGGCGGTGCCGGTCCAGGTGAGCGGCACCGTGCCGTCCGCGGCGCTGAGCCCGTCGCCGGTGGTGCCGGCGTGCGGGCCGCCGGTGATCTCGAACGTCACGTAGGCGCCCGGCACGACCTCACCGTCGGCCCGGACGGTCGCGGTCACCGTGTGCTGGCCGCCGACCGTCGAGGTGGTGCCGGTGGGCGCGAGCGTCACCGTCCAGACCGCCGGCGGTGGCTGCTCCGACCAGGTGTGCGTGACCGGCCCAGCGGTGACCGGCCGCTCGGTCAGCGGGTCGAGGAAGGAGGCGACGACCGTGTCGACGCCCACGGCGTCGCTGGTGAGCTGCAGCGCCGCGGTGCCGTCCTGCGCGGTCGACACGACGCGGGTCAGACCCGCGTTCGGGCCGGACGTGACGGTGAAGGTGACGTCGGTCAGCAGCGGCGCGCCGGCGTCGGCAGCCGCTGCGACCACGGTGTGGGTGGTGCCGATCTGCGAGATCGTCGCGTCGGGGGAGAGCAGCAGCACCGGCCCGGCCAGCCAGGTGTGCGTGGCGGACGGCGACTGCACCAGGGTGCCCTCGGCGACACCGGTGACCTCGGCGACGACGGCGTCGGTGCCGACGGTGGTGCTGGTGCGCGTCCAGCTCGCCGTGCCGTCCTCGCCGGTGGTCACGGTCGCGGTCGCCCCGGCAGCCGGGCCGCTGGTGACGGTGAGGACGACGTCGACGCCGCCGACCGGAGCGCCGTCGTCCGTCACCGTCGCGGTGACCGTGTGGTCGGTGCCCACGCGGGACGACGTCCCGGTCGGCGCCAGCGCGACCTGCCGCACGACGCCGGGCACAGCGGTCCACGTCCGGGTGACGGCAGCCGACGTCACCGCCGCACCACCCGACGGCGACGGCGCCGATCCCGACAGCGTGTCGGTGCCGGCGGCCGTGCCGGTGTACGACAGCGTCGCGACGCCGTCGGCGTTCGTCGTCCCGGTGAGCTCGGTGCCGCTGTGCGGCCCGTCCGTCACCGTCACCGTCACGGGGACGCCGGGCACGCGGGCGCCGTCGTCGTGCACGGTCGCCTCGACGTCGGTGCTCGACCCGACCGGGCCGCTGGCGTCGGCCGGCGCCAGGCTGAGCGTGCGGACGACGTCGACGACCTCGACCGGCGCGCCCGGCCCGAAGCCGGTGACCGACAGCCCCTCCGCCGTTCCCGAGGCGGACGCCAGGTACGTGCCGGTGGTCGTCGCGGCCGTGACGCCGAGGTGCACCGACACCGAGCCCGCGGCGGCGACGGCCGCGTCGAGGGTCCAGGTCAGCGTGCTGCCCTGCACCTGCGGGTCGGACGTCGTCGCGCCGGTCGTCGTGCCGGCGGTGTACGCGAAGCCGGCCGGAAGGGTCAGCGAGAGGGTGCGGAGCACCTGCGCGGTGTCGTTCGGGTTGCTCACCGACACGGTGTAGCCGGTGCCGGCGCCTGGCCGGACGGTCGCGGCGTCCGCCGTCACGTCGGTGGTGAGCGGCACGAGCGACACCAGGCTCTCGGCCTGCAGGAAGACCGCGGAGTCGAGGATGCTGTCGCTCGCGTCGGCGATCGCCAGCCGCATCGTGTTCACCTCGCCGGCCGCCACGGCGGCGCGGCAGGCGAGCACCGTGGTGAGGCCGTCCATCTCGGTGTCGAGCTGGTCGTCGTCGGCGCTCGCCGGCTCGTTGTCGAGGAAGAACTCCGGGTGTGCCGGCGGGTCCGGCAGGTCGGCGTTGCCGCCGTTGACGGTGTCGACCGCGACCGGCTGGGTGGTGCCGGGCACCTGCGCGCAGTTCTGCCCGTTCACCCAGAACGCGAAGACGTCGTTGAAGCCCTCGTAGACGAACTCGTCGTACTCCTCGGAGGCGAACACGTAGCGGAACGCGACCCGGTTGCTGCTCGGCACGAAGTCGAACTCCAGCACCGCTGCGTCGTGAGTGGCCGTGCCGGCGAGGGTCGACAGCGCTGCGTCGCCGGGGCTGTCGTTGCTGCCGCCGGCGCCGTCGCTGCTGTTGGGCCCGGCGGTGGTGGCGATGTCGCCGGTCGACAGCACCACGCCGCCGTCGAAGCCGACGATGCCGTCCCCCCCGCTGAAGGTGCCCAGCGCGGCGTCGGCGCCGGTCACGGTCACGGCCGACACCGCGACGCCGCTGCCGGCCAGCGCGCTGGCCAGCCGCTCGGCCCCCGGCTCGTCGGCCAGGGAGCTCGTCACCAGCCCGGCCGAGCCGGCCGGCGGGTGCAGCCAGCTGGCGGTCGCCCGGGCGGACGCGACCGGCGTGCCCTCGCTGTCCTCGGTGCCGGCGACGAGGACGTCCGTGCCGAGCCGGTCGCTGGTCACGCTGAAGGTCGCCACGCCGTCGGCGTTGGTGGTCGAGGTCTGCACCCGGCCGGTGTTCGGGCCGTCCACCACGGTGAGGTCGACCGGCAGGCCGGCCGCCGTGCCGCCGGCCCGCGTCACCGCGGCGGTCACGGTGCGGGTGCCGCCGACGGTGGTCGAGGCCCGGTCGGGCGACAGGCTCACCGCCGTGTCGGTGACGGTCGTGCTGACCCGGTCGCCCGAGCACGGCTCGAACAGCGTGTCGCCGGCGAAGGCGACGTCGACGGTGTAGGTGCCGGAGGCGACCGTCGTCGAGGCGGACGCGTACCCGCCGCCGGTGACGGCGGGCACGACCACGGACCCGTCCGAGCCGGTGACCGTGAACGTCAGCTGCCGGCCGTCGGCCCCGACGGTGCTGCCGCCGCCGTTGCTGAACCACGCCGCCAGCGCCACCTCACCGGCGTCACCGAGCTGCTCGGGCTCGGTGAGGTTCTCCAGCGTGCAGGTGCCGCGCTCCACGGTCACGTCCGCGGTGCCCGACGACGGCAGGTACCCGGTGCCGCCGGCGAACGTCGCCTCCAGGACCTGCTCGCCGGGTGGCACGTCCACGAGCAGGCCGGTCGCCGCGGTCCCGGTCTCGTCCGTCAGCGCCTGTGCCGAGCCCTGCCCGAGGGTGAAGGTGACCGGGCGTTCCGACACCGGCACCTGGCCGAACGCCAGCAGCCGCGCCGCCGCGTCGAGGCGCTCGCCGTAGCGCGCCGCGGGCGGGTCGGCCGACGCGGTCAGCGTCGTCGGGGCCCACTCCGGCTCGGGCTTCGGCAGCGGGCTGCCGGCGACGTCGGCGAAGCTGTCGAGCGGCGACTGCGTCAGCTGCTGCGTCGGACCGCCGACGGCGCGCGGCACCGCGACCAGCCCGCCGCCAGGACCGGCGGCACCGACGACGACGGCGTCGCCGTCCGCGGTCCAGGCCGGGGCGGTGTCGGCGCCGGGCAGGTCGGCCAGCGCGGTCAGCTCCTGCGTACCGAGGTCGACGAGCCCGGTCGATCGTGCGTTCCCGGCACCGACGGAGACGGCGACGGTGTCGCCGTCCGGCGACCACGCCGGGTCGGACACGCCGTCCTCGAAGGGACCGAGGAAGGTCAGGCTGCTCCCGTCCGCGGCGGCCAGCGCCAGCACCGAGGGGTCCTCGTCGCTGGTGTACGCGATCGCCGCGCCGTCCGGCGACCAGCTGACCGCGGCGGCCGTCGGCACCTCCACCCCGGGGGTGACGACCTCGACGCAGTCCCCGCCCGCAGCGTCGGAGGTGACGATGCCGCCGTCCTCGGTCACGTAGGCGATCCGGCCGCCGTCGGCCGACCAGGTGGGGCGGGTGCCGGGGCCGCACTCGGCGTACCAGAGCACGGTCGTCGGGTCGGTGGCGTCGAGCGCGACGACGTCGTGCGCCGTCCCGTAGAACGATGTCGCGAGCAGCACCTCGCCGGACGGCGACAGCTCCGGGTCGCTCCACCCGCTCGGCGGGTCGTCGGGCTCGGCCGACGTCGTCGTGAGCCGGCTGACGCCGGACGCGTCGAGGGCGTACAGGTCGACCGCCGACGTGCCGCCGGCGTCGCGGCCGCTGGAGAACAGCACCACGGGAGCGGAGAACGCCGCAGCCGGCGCGGCGACCACGACGAGCAGCGGGCCGATCGAGAGCGCGAGCAGGCCGAGCAGTGCCCGTCCGCGCAGCCCGCGCGTCATGGACGTCCCGGCCGGCTGCCCGGCCCTGTGCTGCGCCACCGCTCGGCCCCCCTGGAGGGCGCTGCGCGAACGCCCCCTGGCGGCGGACGCTGGCACCGTCACCTCGACCGGTCAAGGGGCTTCTCGCGAACTTCGTCCGAAAGGAGGACGTGACCGCCCGGTCGGACAGGTCTACCTTCCGGCCCATGAACCGGCTGAGAAGTGCCGTCGTGCTCCTGCTGGTGTCGCTCGGCCTCGTCGGCCTCGCCGCACCGTCCGTCGCCGCCACCGCGCGCGACGGCGTCTCGGTCGAGGGCACGGTCAACGGCCGCGACCTCGACCGCATCGACGCCGGCGACCCGGTGCCGCTGTCGCCCGACGAGGGGGTCGAGCTGCGCGTCGAGGTCCGCAACGACACCGGCGAGGAGCTGCAGGTCCGCAGCATCCGCTTCGACGCACGCGTCGTCGGCCTGCTGTTCTTCACCTACACGACCCGGGTCGACCTCGTCGTCCCGCCGGGCGGGACGGGCGAGCGCGCCTTCATCGTCGACGTCGGCGACCTCGGCGGCCAGGCCCGCGGGCTGCTGCCGGCCCAGCTCGCCCTGCTCGACCCCGACCGGGACGTCGTCGCCTCGCGCGACGTCGCGGTCGACGTCGACGGCTCCTTCCGCTCGGTGTACGCCGTGTTCGGGCTCGCGGTGCTCGCGCTGACCGGTCTCATCCTGGGCGGGCTGCTGCTGCGGCTCTCGCGCGGGACGCTGCCGCCGCACCGCTGGCAGCGCGCGGCGGCGTTCGTCGCACCCGGCATCGGCGCCGGTCTCACCCTGACGTTCTCGCTCTCGACGCTCCGCCTCGTGCTGCCGAGCACCGCGCTGTGGGTGCCGCTGGTGGCGGGCGGCGCCGCCGCCGGGCTCGTCGCGGGCTGGCTCACGCCGTCGCCCGACGTCGACATGGACGACGAGGACGACCTCGACGGCGCGCCGGCCGGCGGCGACGACGACGCCGACCTCGCCCGCTTCACCGTGCCGCAGCAGCCGCCCCGCACGGTCGACCTCACCGGCGCCCCGCAGCCGACGACCACCCCGGAGGGCTGACGTGGAAGCAGCGACCCGCGACAGCGTCGCGTCCGCGCTCGACGGCTACGACATCGGCGACGAGCTCGGCCGAGGCGGCTTCGGCGTCGTCGTCGGCGGACGGCACCGGCGGCTCGAGCGGCCGGTCGCCATCAAGCAGCTGCCGCCGGCGCTGGCGGCCGACCCCGGCGTCCGGACGCGCTTCGCGACCGAGGCGAAGGTGCTGGCCTCCCTCGACCACCCGCACATCGTCCCGGTGTACGACTACGTCGAGCGTGACGGCCTGTGCCTGCTGGTCATGGAGGCGCTTCCCGGCGGCACCGTGTGGGAGGCCTTCTCGCGTACCGGCTTCACCGCCGAGACGGCCTGCGCCGTCGGGCTCGTCACGTGCGCCGGCCTGGAGCACGCGCACCGGCACGGCGTGCTGCACCGCGACGTCAAGCCCGAGAACCTGCTGTTCAACGCGGCCGGCCAGATCAAGGTGACCGACTTCGGCATCGCGAAGGTGGTGGGCGGCAGCCAGGCGCTGGCGACCAGCTCCGGGGACATCCTCGGCACGCCGGCGTACATGGCGCCCGAGCAGGCCGAGGGCAAGGACCTGGGCCCGGCCGCCGACGTCTACGCCACCTCGGTGATGCTCTACGAGCTGCTGTCGGGACGGCTGCCGTTCTCGGAGGAGGGCGGCGGGCTGGCGATCGTCTACCGGCACGTCTACGAGCGCCCCACCCCGATGCGCGAGGTGGCTCCTGCGCTGCCGGCGGAGATCGCCGCCGTCGTCATGCGCGGGCTCGCGCGCGACCCGGCCGAGCGGCCGCAGACCGCGGAGCAGCTGGGCGTCGAGATCGCCACCGCCGCCTCGACGGCCTTCGGCGCCGGCTGGCTCGACCGGGCGGGCGTGCCGCTGCTGGCCGGCGGCCCGATCCTCGCCACGGCCGAGCGCGAGACGCTGCCGCAGCAGCGGCCTGCCGTCGCGGACGCCGGCGGACTCCGCGAGACGGTCGTCGGTGCAGCGCCCGGGGTGGTCGACCTGCGCGCGACGGCCCCGGCGGCCCCCGCGGCCGCCGCGACGGCTCGTGCCGGTGCGGCTCCGGCCCCGGCCGGCACGGCGCCGCCGACCCTGGGCCCGGGTGCCGGCGGCCCGGCGGCCGGCCCGCCGACTGGCTCGGCAGCCGGCCCGGCAGCCGGCCCCACAGCCGGCCCCACGGCCGGCCCCACAGCCGGTCCGCCTGCCGGTCCGGCGACGCCGGCTCTCGTCCGGCCGTCGGCCGTGGTGCACGTCGTCGGCCAGGCACCGACCTCGCCGTCGGAGGAGCTGGTGCCGGTCGGCTCGGTGCTGCAGCTGCCACCGCGGCCGGTCGCGACGGCCGTCGTGTCCGCGGCGCTGCTGGCGCTCGCCGTCGGCGTCGCGGCGATCGGCCTCGGCG
>DATMJH010000221.1:0-9518 GCA_035554015.1 Mycobacteriales bacterium | reverse complement strand
GGGCGGGCGCCGGCGCCCGCCCCGTCCGCCGTGCGGGGAACCCCGGCGCGGCCGCAGCGTGCGGCCGCACCGCCCTCCCGCCCGGGGCGTGCCGCCACCGACCGGCGCAGCCCGCGCGCCGCCGACGGTCACGGCCGTCCGGCCACGCGCCAGGACGCCCGGCCGGCGCGCCGTGGTGGCCGCCGGTAGCCCGCCAGCCGGTCCGCGTCCGACGCCGGATCGTCGTCCAGGCGTGCAGAGATCCACGTCACGCGGGCCGGGTGGCGTCTGAGACACTCCTGCCGCCGGCGCCGCGCCGGCACCGTGCACGAACCCCGCCGTCGCCCCTCGCCGCACGCGGTGCCAGGGGCGGCGCGCACGACGCGCGCTCCGGCGACCCCGGAGCGCCCGGAGACGGAGGAGCCCGATGACCGTGCCGCCGACCACGAGCGCCCCCGAGCGCAGTGGCCACGCCACCGCTTCGGACGCCGGCCCCGAGCTCGTGCAGCTGCTCACCCCGGAGGGCGAGCGCGTGCACCACCCGGACTACGACCGGTGGGTCGACGACCTCACCGACGACGATCACCGGGGTCTGTACCGCGACCTGGTGATGACCCGCCGCATCGACATCGAGGCGACGGCGCTCCAGCGGCAGGGCGAGCTGGGCATCTGGGCGGCGCTGCTCGGTCAGGAGGCCGCGCAGGTCGGCTCGGGGCGCGCGCTGAAGCCGCAGGACATGGCGTTCCCGACCTACCGCGAGCACGGCGTGGCCTGGTGCAAGGGCGTCGACCCGCTCGACCTGCTCGGGCTGTTCCGCGGCGCCAGCAACGGCGGCTGGGACCCGAAGCAGAACCGGTTCCACCTCTACACGATCGTCATCGGCAGCCAGACGCTGCACGCCACCGGCTACGCGATGGGCGTCACCAAGGACGGCGCGGTCGGGTCCGACGACGGCGAGGCCGTCATCGCCTACTTCGGGGACGGTGCCAGCAGCCAGGGCGACGTCAACGAGTCCTTCGTCTGGGCCGCGGTCTACCAGGCTCCCGTCGTCTTCTTCTGCCAGAACAACCAGTGGGGCATCTCGACGCCGACCGCGAACCAGACCCGCATCCCGCTGTACCAGCGGGCCAGCGGGTTCGGCTTCCCGGGCATCCGCGTCGACGGCAACGACGTGCTCGCCACCTACGCCGTCACCCGGGCGGCGCTCGACGCCGCGCGGCACGGCCAGGGCCCGACGTTCATCGAGGCCTTCACCTACCGGATGGGAGCGCACACGACGTCGGACGACCCGACGCGCTACCGGCTGGCCAGCGAGCTCGAGAGCTGGAAGCTCAAGGACCCGCTCGAGCGGATGAAGTCCTTCCTCTACAAGCGCCAGCTGGTCGACAGCGCCTGGTTCGAGGCGGTCGAGGCCGAGGCCGACGAGCTCGCCGCGCGCATCCGCAAGGGCTGCCTGGAGATGCCCGACCCGCACCCGGACTCGATGTTCGAGCACGTCTACGCCGAGCCGACGCCGCACCTGGAGCGGCAGCGGCAGGAGTTCGCCGAGTACCTGGGCGGCTTCGCGGACAGCCACGCCGCGGCAGGGGGGAGGCACTGATGCCGCAGATGACGATGGCCAAGGCGCTCAACGAGGGCCTGCGCACGGCCATGGAGAAGGACCCGAAGGTCGTCGTCATGGGCGAGGACGTCGGCAAGCTGGGCGGCGTCTTCCGGGTCACCGACGGCTTGCAGAAGGACTTCGGCGAGGCCCGGGTCATGGACACCCCGCTGGCCGAGAGCGGCATCATCGGCACGGCGATCGGGCTGGCGATGCGCGGCTACCGGCCGGTGTGCGAGATCCAGTTCGACGGCTTCATCTACCCGGGCTTCGACCAGATCGTCAGCCAGCTGGCCAAGATGCACGCCCGGTCCGACGGCGACGTCCCGATGCCGGTGACCATCCGGGTGCCGTTCGGCGGCGGCATCGGCGCGGTCGAGCACCACAGCGAGAGCCCCGAGGCGTACTTCGCGCACACCGCCGGCCTGAAGGTCGTCAGCTGCTCGAACGCCGTCGACGCGCACTTCATGATCCAGCAGGCCATCGCCTGCGACGACCCGGTGCTGTTCTTCGAGCCCAAGCGGCGGTACTGGGAGAAGGCCGACGTGGACCCGGGGATGTCGCCCGAGCCGCTGTGGTCGGCGCGGGTGGTGCGGCCGGGCCGCGACCTGACGCTGATCGCCTACGGCCCGATGGTCAAGACGTGCATGGACGCCGCGACGGCGGCGCAGGAGGACGGCCGCGAGCTCGAGGTCCTCGACCTGCGGTCGCTCTCGCCGGTCGACTGGCCGACGGTGCTCGAGTCCGTCCGGCGCACCCGCCGGGCCGTCGTCGTGCACGAGGCGCCGTCGTTCCTGGGGATGGGCAGCGAGATCGCCGCCCGGCTGTCCGAGGAGCTCTACTACGAGATGGAGGCGCCGGTGCTCCGGGTCGCGGGCTTCGACGTGCCGTACCCGCCGTCGCGCGTCGAGGAGGAGTACCTGCCCGACCTCGACCGGGTGCTGTTCCACGTCGACCGGTCGCTGGGGTACTGAGCCATGGCCGACGCGCGCATCAGGCAGTTCCGGCTCCCCGACCTCGGCGAGGGGCTCACCGAGGGCGAGATCCTGCAGTGGATGGTCGCCGTCGGCGACACGGTCACGCTGAACCAGCCGATCGTCGAGGTGGAGACCGCCAAGGCCGCCGTGGAGGTCCCGTCACCGTTCGCCGGCGTGGTGCTCGAGATCCACCACGAGGCGGGCACCACCGTCGACGTGGGGTCGCCGATCATCACCTTCGACACCGACCCGTCGGCCGGTCCGCTGGAGGGCGCGGCGGGCGCTGCGGCGCAGGGTGCCGCGGCGAACCCGGTGGAGTCGGCAGCGCCTCGGCGCGCGTCGGTGGAGGGCACGGTCTCCGAGGTCGCCGCCGACAGCGTGCCCGCCGCGGCGGCCGGGCTGGTCGACGCGCCCCAGGACGGGCAGCCGAGCGAGCCCGGGATCGTCGGCAGTCCGGCCCCGAAGCTCGCCGCACCGGTCGAGGAGAAGGGCGCGCTGATCGGGGAGGTCGGGCCCTCCGGGCGCACGGCGACCCTCGTCGGTTACGGGCCCCGGTCGGTCACGGCCAAGCGCCGGCCGCGGGTCGGCCCCGGGAGCACCGCTGCCGAGCCGGTCGTGCGAGACGCGCCCAAGCCGTCGCGGATCATCGCCGACGAGGTGGGCCGGCACGCGCAGGTCCGCGCGGCGGAGCCGACCCTTCGCGCGAAGCCGCCGGTCCGCAAGCTCGCCAAGGACCTCGGGGTCGACCTCGCGGCGGTCCGGGGAACCGGTCCGGAGGGCACCATCACGCGGCAGGACGTCGAGTCGGCAGCCGCCGGCGCGGAGCGGCCCGGCTACGACCCGGCCACCCGGGAGCGGCGCATCCCGGTCAGGGGCGTCCGCAAGCTCACCGCCGAGGCGATGGTCGGCAGCGCGTTCACCGCGCCGCACGTCACCGAGTTCCTCACCCTCGACATGACCCCGACCATGGAGCTGCGTGCGAGGGTGGCCGCGCTGCCGGAGTTCGCCGGCGTGAAGGTGACCCCGCTGCTGTTCGTCGCCAAGGCGCTGCTGCTGGCGACCGCGCGCCATCCGGAGATCAACGCCTCGTGGGACGACGCCGCGCAGGAGATCGTCGTCAAGGAGTACGTCAACCTCGGCATCGCCGCGGCCACGCCGCGCGGCCTGATCGTGCCGAACGTCAAGGACGCCGACTCGATGTCGCTCGTGGAGCTCGCCCGAGCGCTGCAGGCGCTCACCGAGACGGCCAAGCAGGGCAAGACCCCGCCGGCCGACATGCAGGGCGGCACCATCACCATCACCAACGTCGGGGTGTTCGGCGTCGACAACGGCACGCCGATCCTCAACCCGGGCGAGGCGGCGATCCTGTGCTTCGGCGCAGTGCGCCCGACCCCGTGGGTGCACGACGGCGAGATCGCCGTCCGGTCGGTGACGCAGCTCGCGCTGTCGTTCGACCACCGCATGGTCGACGGCCAGCTCGGCTCGGAGTTCCTGCGCGACGTCGGCCGGGTACTCGCCGACCCGACGACCGCCCTCGCCTGGGGCTAGGCCGCTCCGGTCAGCTGCCGAGGGCGCGCAGCGCGTCCTCGGCGGCGGCCAGGGCCCGGTCGGCCGCGGCCCGGGCAGCGTCCTGACGGCCCTCGACGGCCTCCTGCTTGGCCCGGCTGACGACCGCGAGCTGGTTGCGCAGCAGCGCGTCGAGGCCCAGGCGCACCGCCTCGTCGCCGACCGCGCCGCGCACCGCCTCGAGCTCGGCCGCCGCGAGCGCTCCGGCGCCGCCCGTCGGGTCGCCGGCCTGGGCGAGCAGCGCGGCGGCGTCACCACGGATCGCGCGCACCTCCTCGGCGGTGGCCGGGTCGGGGTCGGCGGCGAGGACGGCGTCGGCGAGCGCGACCGTCTCGGCGTGCAGCGCGGCGAGGTCGGCGCTGACGTCGGCGGCCGCTGCCGCGGGCGACACGGCGGCGCGGTCCTCGGCGGCGCAGCCACCTGTGAGGAGCGCGACCGTGACGAGGCAGATCGGGAGATACCGGGAGGTCATGCCCGCAGTGTGACCATTGCCACGCCGATCCGCACGTCGAGCCGGGTCGGGTCGTCGAGCCGCCGCCCGGCAGGGCCGTCCGACCCCGCTCCACCACGGGCAGCGCCGGCTCGCTAGCGTGCCCGCGCCCAGCAGAGGAGCCCCCGTGCCCCAGGTCGAGACCGCCCGCGGACCCGTCGACACCGCCGACCTCGGCGTCACGCTCATGCACGAGCACGTCTTCGTCCTCACGACGGAGATGCAGCAGAACTACCCCGGCGAGTGGGGCTCGGAGGACGAGCGCGTCGCCGACGCCGTCGCGCGGCTGCAGAAGGCCTACGACGCGGGGGTCCGGACGATCGTCGACCCGACGGTCGTCGGGCTCGGCCGGTACGTGCCGCGGATCGAGCGCATCGCCCAGCAGGTGCCGCTCCACATCGTGGTCGCGACGGGCGTCTACACCTATGACGACGTCCCGCGCTTCTTCCGCCACCGCGGGCCGGCGCTGAACGCGGTGCTCGGCACCGAGGTGCCCGATCCGATGGTCGACCTGTTCGTCGCTGACATCCGCGACGGCGTCGCGGGCACCGGCGTGAAGGCCGGGATGCTCAAGTGCGCCGTCGACCGTCAGGGCCTGACGCCCGGTGTCGAGCGCGTGATGCGGGCCGTGGCGAGGGCGCACCACGAGACCGGCGTGCCCATCACCGTGCACACGCACCCGGGCTCGCGGACCGGGCTCGAGGTGCAGCGGGTGATGTGCCATGAGGAGGGCGTCGCTGCCGAGCGGATCGTGCTCGGCCACAGCGGCGACACCACCGACGTCGACCATCTGGCTCGGCTGGCCGACACCGGCTTCGTGCTCGGCATGGACCGGTTCGGCATCAACCTCGAGACGACGTTCGAGGCCCGTGCCGACACCCTCGTCGAGATGGTGCGGCGTGGCTACGCGGAGCGGATGGTGCTCTCGCAGGACGCCTCCTGCTACATCGACTGGATCGACCCGGACCTCATGCCGTTCCTGCCGCAGTGGCACTACACGCACCTGTTCGAGGACGTCTTCCCCTACGTCCTCGACCGCGGCGTGACGCAGCGGCAGATCGACACCATGCTCGTCGAGGTCCCCCGGCGGTTCTTCGAGCGGGACGGGACCTGACCGGCTTTCCGCCGTCCCAGCGGGGCCGGGGAGAGGAGGATCACCCTCAGGTGCGGCACCGCTCGGGACGACGTCTTGTTGCAGCAAGTGCCCCCGCACCACGCATCGACGAAGGAGTCGGCATGAGCATCCGCATCCACCTGCCGCGCCGGCGCAGCCCCCGCCCGACCTCGCTGTCGCGCGCGCTGTCGCGGGCGACGACCCCCGCCGCCCGCGAGGAGCTGCTGTTCCTGCAGCGCATGGGATAGCCCCGCGCACGACGACCGGGGCCCGGCACCGATCACGGTGCCGGGCCTCGGGGCGTCAGTGGGCAGCGGCAACCGCCCCTGCGGGGGGGGGTCTCGCGGCGGAGCGGCTCGCCTAGTAGACGTCGCGCTCGCGGGTGACGATGCGGTCCTCGGCGACGACGCCGGTGTCACGCCGTCCGAACACCAGCATCGTCATGAGCAGGCCGATCGCGCCGGCGACCATCAGGATGATCCCGACGACGTTGATGTCGAGACCGCTGACGCTGGCGTTCACGGCGAAGGTCAGGATCGCGCCGAGCGCGATCAGGAAGACGCTGACGCCGATTCCCATGGGTTCCTCCAGTGGCGGGGCGGCGGGCTGTCCGCCGCTCTCTGCGCCCCGGGATACCCGCGGGTCCGACGCCGACACGCCTCCACTCGGGTGGCCCGGCACCCGAGGTCCGCTTGCGCCCGCCCCGTCCGGTTCGACCGAGGTCAGCGGCCCGTGGACGTGCCCACGTCACGCCGCGCGGCCGGCCGCGAGACATCAGCCCGACCGTGCGCCGCTGCCGCCGGACCGGCGGCGTCTCGCCCGGCTGCGCCGTTCGGGTGAGCATCGGTGACGGCGTGTGCACGCCACGCCCACCGGGCAGAACCGGGCCAGCCGCCGCGCACCCCCCAGCCGCGGCACAGACGGAAGGAACCGCCATGGTCATCCTCGGCCTCGTCCTGCTGGTGATCGGCCTGCTGGCCAAGATCAGCATCCTGGTCACGATCGGCGCGATCCTCGCCGTCGTGGGGCTGGTCCTCAACCTGGTCCCGGTCGGTGGACGCCGCCGCGTCTACTACTGACGCCGCGCTGCACGCAGGAGGGCCGGCTCCCCACCGGGGAGCCGGCCCTCCTGCGGTCTGGGCCTAGAAGGCGCGCTCGTCGACCTCCATGAGCGACAGGTCGGTCGCCTCGGCGATGGCGCGCTTGCTGGTGAGCTCCGGGAAGACGTTGGCCGCGAACCAGCGGGCGGCCGCCACCTTGCCCTCGTAGAAGGCCCGATCGCGGTCGGCCGCCGTCGGCAGCTTCTCGGTCGCGACGGCGGCCTGGCGCAGCAGCAGCCAGCCGACGACGAGGTCGCCGAGCGCCATGAGCACGCGGGTCGTGTTGAGCCCGACCTTGTAGACGTTCCTCGGGTCCTCGACCGAGCCCATCAGGTCGTTGACCATGTGGTTCACGATGCCCTGCACGTCGTCGAGCGCCTGGGCCAGCAGCTCGCGCTCCCGCACGAGCGCCCCGTTCCCGGCGTCGCCCTTCGCGAACTCCTGGATCTGCGCCGCGAGCGCGCCGAGCGCCGAGCCCTTGTCGCGGACCACCTTGCGGAAGAACAGGTCCATGCCCTGGATCGACGTGGTGCCCTCGTAGAGGGTGTCGATCTTCGCGTCCCGGATGTACTGCTCGATCGGGTAGTCCTGCGTGAAGCCCGAGCCGCCGAAGATCTGCAGCGACGTCGCGAGCAGCTCGTAGCTCTTCTCCGACCCGTAGCCCTTGACGATCGGCAGGAGCAGGTCGTTGAGCCGGACGGCGACGTCGTCGACCTCGCCGGCGTGCGCGCTGAGCTCGATGCGGTCCTGCACGGTGGCGGTGTAGAGCACCAGTGCGCGCATGCCCTCGGCCCAGGCCTTCTGCCGCATGAGCATCAGGCGGACGTCGGGGTGGTGGATGATCGTGACCCGTGGCGCGGTCTTGTCGGTCATCTGCGTCATGTCGGCGCCCTGGATGCGCTGCGTCGCGTACTCGAGCGCGTTGAGGTAGCCGGTCGAGAGCGTGGCGATGGCCTTGGTGCCGACCATCATCCGGGCGTACTCGATGACCTGGAACATCTGCGCGATGCCGTCGTGGACGTCGCCGACGAGCGTGCCGATCGCGGGGTGCTTCTCGCCGAACGTCAGCTCGCAGGTCGTGGAGACCTTCAGGCCCATCTTCTTCTCGACGCCGGTGACGTAGACGCCGTTGCGCTCACCGAGCTCGCCGGTCTCGAGGTCGACGTGGTACTTCGGCACCAGGAACAGCGACAGCCCCTTGGTGCCGGGGCCGTGGCCCTCGGGGCGGGCCAGCACGAGGTGGAAGATGTTCTCGGGCACGTCCCACTCAGCGCTGGTGATGAAGCGCTTGGTGCCCTCGATGTGCCAGCTGCCGTCCGGCTGCTGGCGCGCGACGGCGCGGCCGGCGCCGACGTCGGACCCGGCGTCCGGCTCGGTGAGCACCATCGTCGAGCCCCACTGCCGCTCGATGGCCGTCTCGGCGAACTTCTTCTGCTCCGGGGTGCCGTTGCGGTGCAGGATCTGCGCGAACGCCGGCCCCGCGCCGTACATGTAGATGGCCGGGTTCGAGCCGAGCACCAGCTCGCTGAAGGCCCACACCAGCGACGGCGGCGCGCCGATGCCGCCCAGCTCCTCAGACAGCGGGAAGCGGTCCCAGCCGCCGTCGAGGTAGGCCTGGTAGCTCTTCTTGAAGCTCTCCGGCACGGTGACCGTGCTGGTCTCGGGGTCGAACACCGGCGGGTGGCGGTCGGAGTCGGTGAAGCTGGCGGCCAGGTCGTCGCTGGCCAGCCGCTCGACCTCGCGGAGCACGTCACGCGCCGAGTCGGTGTCGAGCTGCGAGTACGGGCCGGTGCCGAGCGCCTGGTCGGCGCCGAACACCTCGAAGAGGTTGAACTCGATGTCGCGCAGGTTGCTCTTGTAGTGACCCATGTGCGGACAGGCTCCCTGGAGGGCGGCGGGCACGCCGGTTACCGGCGAGTAGTTCCCCAGGATGCTACCGACCGGTAACCGGCGCAAGCGCCCGACGGGGCGACGAGCGGGCGTCAGCCGGGTGACGTCCCGTGCGGACGGCCGGCTGGCAGCGCCGGACGGCTGGCCGAGCGGCGGCCGTCGGCCGGCAGCGCCTTGCGGGCGGTCAGTCCGGCGGCGGGTTGTACGTCGTCCGGAACGTCCGGGTGCCGCCCTTGCCGTCGCCGCCGGCGACCGTCCGCGTGACGCTGATCCGGAAGCCGCCACGCTCGCGCGGTTCCCGCGGGCCGCTGCGGCTGGTCACGGTGCGGCCGCCGTTGTCGCCGTAGATGCCGACGGTGACCGACGACGGCGTGGACCAGGTCTTGACGACCAGGCCGTGCGCGGTGTCGTTGCGGATCTTCACGTCGATCGATCCGTAGCTGACCGTCGACTCGCGGCCGGCCGGGTAGCGGCTGATGTAGAAGCTGTGCGGCTTGTGCTCCTCGATCGGCAGGCCGGCGAAGAAGGCGGCGTTGAACAGCGTCGTCGCGAACTGCGAGACGCCGCCGCCGACCTGCGGGACCAGCTCGCCGTTGATGATCGCGCTGTCGGCCACGTAGCCCTTGGCCCGGGTGCGCGGCCCGGCCACCTCGTTGAGCGAGAGCACCTCGCCAGGCGACAGGTAGGTGTCGTCGACGACGCTCGCGATCCGGCGGATGTTGGTGACGCGCGGCTGGCCGGGCGTGAAGTAGGTGGTGAAGGTGCCGAGCAGCGACCTGATGCCGTGCGACTGCACCTGCTC
>DATMJH010000220.1:0-2596 GCA_035554015.1 Mycobacteriales bacterium | reverse complement strand
GCGCGGCGACCAGGCCGGTGGTGACCGAGGTCTTGCCGGCGCCGCTGGTCGGGGCTGCGACCACGATGCGCGGTGCGGTCACCACTCGATCCCTCGCTGGCCCTTCTGGCCGGCGTCCATCGGGTGCTTGACCTTGGTCATCTCCACGACGAGGTCGGCCGCCCCGACCAAGCGCGGGTGGGCGTCCCGCCCGGTGATGACGACGTGCTGCTGGCCCGGCCGGTCGCGCAGCGTCTGCACCACCTCGTCGACGTCGACCCAGCCCCACTTCATCGGGTAGGTGAACTCGTCGAGCACGTAGAACCGGTAGGTCTGGTCGGCGAGGTCGCGCTGCACCTGCCGCCAGCCCTCGAGCGCGTTCGCGGCGTGGTCGTCGTCGGTGCCGGACTTGCGGGTCCAGGACCAGCCCTCGCCCATCTTGTGCCAGGCGACGGTCCCGCCCGCGCCGCTCGCGCCGAGGGTGCGCAGGGCGTGCTCCTCGCCGACCTTCCACTTCGCGCTCTTGACGAACTGGAACACCCCGATCGGCCAGCCCTGGTTCCAGGCGCGCAGCGCGAGGCCGAAGGCGGCGGTCGACTTGCCCTTCATCTGGCCGGTGTGCACGACGACGAGCGGCCGGTTGCGGCGCTGGCGGGTGGTGAGCCCGTCGTCGGGCACCGACGCCGGCTGTCCCTGCGGCATCAGGCCACCGCCCGGGCAGAGCGGGTGACGGCGGTCAGCGACTCGGCCGACAGCTCCTCCAGCCGCAGCGCGACGCCGCCGAGCTGCTCGCCGAGCTGCGCGGCGAGGCCGAGCCGGACCGGACCGCTCTCGCAGTCGACGACGACGCACGCCGAGCCGGTGCGCGCCAGGTGCGCCGCGGCGAGCTCGGGGGCCGGCCCGCTGGTGTGCCGGCCGTCGGTGACGACGACGACGAGCGCGCGCCGCGCCGGGTCACGGACGCGCTCGACGCGCAGCACCTCGACGGCGCGCAGCAGGCCTGCGGAGAGCGGCGTGCGCCCGCCGGTCGACAGCGTCGTCAGCCGCGCCGCTGCGGCCTCGACGCTGCTCGTCGGCGGCAGCGCCAGCTCGGCGTCGTGCCCGCGGAAGGTGACCAGGCCGACCTTGTCGCGGCGCTGGTAGGCGTCGAGCAGCAGTGACAGCACCGCGCCCTTGACCGCCGCGGTGCGCGCGCGGGCGGCCATCGAGCCGGAGGAGTCGAGGACGAACAGCACGAGGTTGCCCTCGCGACCCTCGCGCACCGCCTCGCGCAGGTCGGTGCCGTGCAGCAGCACGCCGGCGCCGTCACGGCCGCGGTAGCGCTGGTGCGGCGCCGCGGCGCGCAGCGTGGCGGTGAGGTGCAGCGCGTGCAAGCGGCCGGTCGGCAGGCGTGCACCGGTGAGCCGGCCGCTGCCGCCCTGGGCCCGCGACCGCCGCCCGGCCGCGCCGGCCCGCCGGTTCACTCCGGGAACCCGCAGCGCGACGGCGCGGAACGGGTCGCCGGGCGCCTCGGTGCGCTCGGGTGGCGGCTCGCCGTCGGCCCGGACGTCAGCGTCCTGGAGCACCTGCGGGCTCGGATCTCCTGACGCAGCGTTCCGGGAGGCGGGGACGTCAGCGTCCTGGAGCACCTGCGGGCTCGGGTCTCCGGACGCAACGGGCTCGTCGGGGGTGGCCCCGCCGGTCGGGCCGCCGCCGGGGCCGTCGTCGTCGGGACCGTCGTCGGGACCGCCGTCGGGGCCGCCGTCGGGGCCGGCCGGGTCGTCGTCCGGCTCGACCGACGACAGCGCGTCGTCCAGCTGCGAGTCGTCCAGGCCGGGCGCCTCGAACGGGGTGCGACGCCTGCGGTGCGGCAGCGCGAGCCGGGCGGCGGTGCGGACGTCGTCGGTGGTCACCTCGTCGCGCCCGGCCCACGCCGCCAGCGCGACGGCCGCCTTCGCGGTGACCAGGTCGGCGCGCAGCCCGTCGACGTCGAACGCCGCGCAGACGGTGGTCACCTCGCGCAGCGCGCGGTCGCCGAGCACGACGCGCGGCAGCCGCTCGCGCGCGGCGGCGATGCGCCCGGCGAGGGCGGCGTCGTCGGCCTGCCACTGCGCGGCGAAGCCGTCCGGGTCGGCCTCGTAGGCCATCCGGCGGCGTACCACCTCGGCCCGCTCGGCCGGGTCGCGCGTCGCCGCGACCTCGACGGTCAGCCCGAACCGGTCGAGCAGCTGCGGCCGCAGCTCGCCCTCCTCGGGGTTCATCGTGCCCACGAGCAGGAAGCGCGCGGCGTGCCGCACCGACACGCCCTCGCGCTCGACGTACGAGGTGCCGAGCGCGGCGGCGTCGAGGAGCAGGTCGACCAGGTGGTCGTGCAGCAGGTTGACCTCGTCGACGTACAGGACGCCGCGGTGCGCCTGCGCGAGCAGGCCGGGCTCGTAGGCGCGGACGCCCTCGGTGAGGGCGCGCTCGAGGTCGAGCGAGCCGACCAGCCGGTCCTCGCTGGCACCGACCGGCAGCTCGACCTCGAGCGCGCCCTCACCGAGGGCGTCCGCGCCTACGAGCCCGGCCTGCTCGCGCAGGCGCACCGCGGCGTCCTGTACGTCGACGAGGTCAACCTGCTGCACGACCACCTGGTCGA
>DATMJH010000219.1:0-10349 GCA_035554015.1 Mycobacteriales bacterium | reverse complement strand
GCGTCGACGCAGGCGGTCAACGGGCTGTCCTTCTCGAGGACCAGCCCGAACTCCTCGGCCCCCTCCGGCACCACCGGGAGCACGCCGACGACGGTCCCGTCGACGAGCAGGGTGTCGTCACCGTCCAGCCGCAGGGCGGACAGGTAGTCGGTGACCAGAGCCTGCGCCACACCGGTGGTGACGGCACGGCGCACCTCGGCCTCGTCCGGCCGCACGACCACCTCCGCGCCGTCGGGCAACGCGTCCCGCAGCGCCGCCTCGGCCGGCGTCCCCTGCTCGACCGCCAGCGCAAAGGCAGCCAGGTGGTCGAGCGTCCGTGCCTCTGCCACCGGTCGCCCGGCCAGGGTGACGACGGCGGGTCGGACCACGTAGTACGGCGTCGACAGGTCGACCGTCGCCCGCCGGTCCTCGCGGATGGTCACCTGGTTGACGTCGACGTCGAAGTCCTTGTCCCCTTCCGCCAGCGCGTCGGCGAACCCTCGGCCGACCCAGGTGACGGCGTCCCGGTCGTAGCCCAGCCGGTCGGCCAGTGCGAACCCGACGGCGGCGTCGTAGCCCTCGCCGGTGCGCGGGTCGCCGCTGCGACCGGCTGCCACGTCGCCCCCGAGCACCCAGGGCGCGCGCGTGACGGCACCGGTCGCCAGGGTCAGCCGCCCTGGTTCGACCGTCTCGAGCCGGCCGGCCCGGCACTGGTCGGAGCCGCTGCGGACGCCGTCCGGTTGTGCCTGGCACGCCGTTGCAGACAGCACGAGAGCGGCTGCGGCGCAGGCGATCGGAAGGCGCCGAGATGACGCCGGGCGGATCAGCACGGCAGCAGCGTAGGTCGCACGAACGCCGCCGCCTGCCCGGCTTGTCCGCTTCGAGCAACCGGCAGGGAAGACGGAGATGAACGTCTGGTGCACGCCTCGTGCGGAGGCTTCTCACCGCCCTGCCGGTGTGCAGGATCGGCACCGAAGCAGGGCCGGTCACTTCCCCGACGGCCGGGCTGGCAAACCGAGCGGGCCTGCCCGCGCTGTGACAGGAGAGCAGAGGCATGACGGCGGCTGCGCGCGCGCGGGTGGGGCCTGCTCGCACGACGACGACGCGGCAGGCGCGATGACGACGGCCGTCGGGCCGCTCAGCGAGACCGCCGGCGAGCCCGACGTCCCGCGGGCCCTCCGGTCCCGGCCGAGCGTCGCCGACCAGGTCTACGCCCGGATCACGACCGGAGCCGGCGTCACGGTCCTGGCGATCATGCTGGTCATCGGCGGCTTCCTGTCCGCCCGCGCGCTGGAGGCGATCGTCGCCGCCGGCTGGTCGTTCTTCACGACGGCGGCCTGGCAGCCAGAGGGCGGCGAGTTCGGCATCGCGGCGATCCTGACCGGCACGGTGCTGATCGGGCTCACCGCGATCGTGATCGCGGTTCCGCTCGCGTTCGGCACGGCCCTCTACATCTCCGAGTACGCGCCGACGCGGATCCGCCGCTTCCTGATCAACCTGGTCGACCTCATGGCGGCCGTGCCGAGCGTCGTCTACGGGCTGTGGGGCTTCTTCCTGCTACAGCCGCAGCTGCTCGTGGTGGGGCCGCAGGGCGAGGGCATCCCGCGCTGGCTCGCGACGTGGATGTCGTGGATACCCCTGTTCCAGGTGCAGGCGGGCGGCGTGCCCGTCGACCCGCGCGATCCCGCCACCACGGGCACGGTGTTCACCTCGTCGATCTTCATCGCCGGTGTGGTCGTCGCGCTCATGGTGGCGCCCATCACCTGCTCGATCATGCGCGAGAGCTTCTCCCAGGCGCCGCTCAGCGAGCGGGAGGGCGCGTACGCGCTCGGCGCCACCCGCTGGGGGATGATCCGCTCCGTCGTGCTGCCGTTCGGTGCGGGCGGGATGATCGGCGGAACGATGCTCGGGCTCGGCCGGGCGCTCGGCGAGACGATCGCCGTGTACATGGTGATCTCGATCGCCTTCGACGTGAAGATCCGCATCCTCGAGAACGGCGGCAGCTCGGTCTCGGCGCTCATCGCGCTGCGCTTCGGCGAGGCCTCGGAGTTCGGGACGTCCGCGCTCATGGCCGCCGGGCTGGCGCTGTTCCTGCTGACCCTGGTGGTGAACTTCGGCGCGTCGGCGGTCATCGCCCGAAGCCGCTCGGGGGCGGTGAGCGACGCATGAGCGCCACGACGCTCGAGCCGCCGCGCGCCGTCCCGGCCCCGATCCTGCCGGAGGCGGCCGAGGAGCCCCGCCGGCGGCTGCACGGAGTCCGCCGCGAAGCGGTGCTGGCGGTCGCCGGTGCCGGAGCGGCCGCGCTGGCCCTGTCGTACCTGCTGTACTTCGTGCTGCTGCCCTGGACCGGGATCCTCGGCTTCACCGTCGTCACCTGGATGCTGTTCGTCCTGCTCTACGGGCTGCTGGTGTCCTTCGACAGCCCCCGTACGCACGTCACCGACCGCATCGCCGCCGTGGTGGCGCACAGCCTGGCCTTCGCGATGCTGCTCGCGCTCGTCGTCGTCGTCGCCTTCTGCATCCGGCGCGGGGCGTCCGCGCTGCGGCACCTCAACTTCTTCACCAGCGACCTCGCCACGACCGGCCCGCTGCAGCCGCTGACGAGCGGGGGCGTCCTCCACGCCATGCTCGGGACCTTCGTCATGATCACGATCGCGCTGCTGCTGACGGTGCCGATCGGACTGGTCGCGGCGCTCTACCTGTCGGAGAGCCGCAGTGGTTTCGCGCGGTTCGTGCGCACGATCGTCGAGGCGATGACGGCGCTGCCGTCGGTCATCGCCGGGTTGTTCGTGTACGCGCTCATCATCACCCTGCAGGACCTCGCCGGCGTCGGCGAGAAGTCCGGCCTGGCCGCGGCGGTCGCCCTGTCGGTGATGATGCTGCCGATCGTCATCCGCGCCGCCGACGTCGTGCTCCGGCTGGTGCCCGGCAACCTCAAGGAGGCGGCCGCCGCACTCGGCGCACCCCGCTGGCGGGTCGTCGCGCACGTCGTCGTCCCGACGTCGCGCTCGGGCCTGATGACCGCCATCATCCTGGGCACCGCCCGCGGCATCGGCGAGACCTCTCCGGTGCTGCTCACTGCCGGCTACGCCACGGCGGTCAACCTGGACGCGACGTCGGGCCCGATGGTCAGCCTGCCGCTCGCCACGTTCATCCTCACCCGCTCGCCGGAGCCCACCCAGATCGCGCGCGGCTTCGGTGCGGCGGCGGTGCTGCTGATCCTGGTGCTGCTGCTGTTCGCCCTCGCCCGCGTCCTGGGTGGCCGCGGCCCCGGCGAGCTGTCGCCGCGCCAGCAGCGCCGGGCTGCCGCGCGGTCACGCGAGGACCTCGCGCGCTTCGACGGCCACGCCGCCCGGGCGGCCGCGTCGTCGTCCCTCGCCGTGCCCGGCACGCGCGCCCGATCACAGCCCCTCCGACCCCGCCGCTCCCGAAGGACCTCCTCGTGACCGTCGCCCGACTCACCCGCCGCGTGCTCGCAGCCACTGCCGTCGTGGCCGTGCTGCTGCCGGCAGCCCCGGTGACAGCTCAGGAGTACCGCGCCGTCACCGGCTCCGGCTCGACCTGGAGCGCGAACATGGTCGAGCAGTGGACCGCCGACGTGAAGCAGTTCGGCATCAGCGTCAGCTACAGCTCCGTCGGCTCCTCGACGGGACGGCGGGAGTTCAAGGCCGGCACGGTCGACTTCGCGGTGACGGAGATCCCGTACGGGCTCACCGACGCGCAGGGCGGCTACGACGCTCCGCCGGAGCGCGGTTTCGCGTACCTGCCGATCGTCGCCGGCGGCACGTCGTTCATGTACAACCTCAAGGTCGCCGGCAAGCAGGTCACCAACCTGCGCCTGTCCGGCGAGAACGTCACCAAGATCTTCACCGGCGCCATCACCTCGTGGAACGACGCCGCGATCGCCCGGGACAACCCCGGCATCGCCCTGCCGGCGCGCAAGATCGTGCCGGTCGTGCGCTCCGACGGCTCGGGCACCACGGCGCAGTTCACCGAGTGGATGGCGAAGACGCAGACGCCGCTGTGGAACGCCTTCTGCCAGCGCCAGCGGATCCCGTTCAGCGGAAGCTGCCCCTTCACCTCGAACTACCCGTCGGTGCCGGGCTTCGTGTCGCAGTCGGGTTCGCTCGGCGTCTCGGGGTACGTCGCGACGCCGACGGCCGAGGGCGCCATCACCTACGTCGAGTACTCCTACGCGCTGCGCGCCAAGTTCCCAGTCGCCAAGCTGCTCAACGCCAGCGGCTACTACGTCGAGCCGACCGACCAGGCGACCGCCGTCGGGCTGCTGTCCGCCCGCATCAACACGAACAAGGCCGACCGCAACAAGTACCTGACCCAGATCCTCGACGACGTCTACCGCAGTCGTGACGCCCGCGCCTACCCGCTGTCCTCGTACTCCTACATGGTCATACCGACGGCCGAGGGTGGGACGTTCAAGAAGGACAAGGGCCGCGCGCTCGGCGACTTCCTCTACTACTCGATCTGCGAGGGGCAGCAGGCCGCCAGCGTGCTCGGCTACTCGCCGCTGCCGCAGAACCTCGTCAAGGCCGGGCTCGACCAGATCCGGCTGATCCCCGGCGTCGACGTGCAGAACGTCCAGCTGAACAAGTGCAACAACCCGACGTTCAGCCCCGACGGCACCAACACCCTCGCCAAGACCGCGCCGCAGCCGCCGGCGTGCGACAAGGTCGGGCCGGTCCAGTGCGAGACCGGCACCGGCGGCGTCCGCAACGTGGCGACCCCGAACAGCAAGACCCCGGCCGGGGCGAAGGCCGTGACCGGCGGTGCCGCCGCTGGCGGAGGCACCGGCCGCGGCACGGCCGGCGGCACGACGGGCGGTGCCTCCGCAGGCTCGGGCGCGGCGACCCCGGGCGCGACGACCGGGGTCGGCGGTGACCCGCTGGCCGGCGCCGTCGTCGACCCCGAGACCGGAGAGGTCCTGGCCGCCGGCGACGGCACGACGTCGTTCGTCTCCGGGGTCGCGGTGAGCGCACCCGGCGGCACCGGCACGTCGATGCAGGGCTGGTTCATGGCACTGGCCGCCCTCGCGATGGTGGTGACGACGGTCGGGCCCGCGCTGTTGCGCGCCCGGCTGTCCCGAGACGACGCCTCGTGAGGCGGGCAGGCACGACGGCCGCGCTGCTGCTGGCGGCCGCCATGTCGGGAGTCGCCGGGGCACCCGGCACGGCGGCGCAGGAGCAGGACGGGGCCACGGGCTCCTCGCGGACCGTGCCCTGGCTGGTAGCCGAGGGGTCCACCAGCATCGAGCGCCACCCCGACGACGGCCCCGACGGAGCCGACCCGAGCGTGTTCGCCTCGCTCCGGGACTGGACCGTGACCGTCGCGCAGACGCGCGACCTGCTCAACCAGACCGTCGAGGTGCGGTGGACCGGCGGCGGTCGCACCGGCAACGGGCTGTTCGTCCAGCTGATGCAGTGCTGGAGCGACACCCCCGACACCCAGCCGCGGCGGGAGCAGTGCGCCTTCGGCGGCATCACCCGCGAGGACTCCAGCGACAGCGGTGCGGTGCGGACCAGGCAGCTCGGGGCCGACCCGCGCGAGCGCACGTACGTCTACTCCGGCGGCCTGTCGGCCCTCGACCAGGACGGCGCGCGCCTGGCGGTGCCGTGGGCACCCGACACGCCGATCGTCATGGCGACGCAGAACGGCAGCTGCCCCGACGAGACCGCCCGGCACGGCGCAACGCTGTTCGCCCCCCGCGAGCTGGTGACGTCCGGCGTCGTCGCGGCGAGCGAGCCGCTCGGTTCGGCCGAGGGCAAGCCGCGCAGGCTCACCCGGACGGAGAACGGGTTCGAGCGCGTCTACACGGTCGTCTCACCGACCTTCGTGCCGGGCAGCCGGCCCGACGGCGTCTACCGGGTGGAACTCGACTGCACCGACGCGTCCGGCGCGCTGCTGCGGCGCTTCGTCGGCTACGTCGAGCACGTCACGCGTCAGGGCGTGCCCGGGTACCGCGTCCCGAGCCGGGAGGGCGGGGTCGGCGTGCCGTTCGACCCGATCGGCAACGCCGCCGACCTCGGGCCGACCGATCCGTACCTGCGCGAGGACGTGCTCGAGTACCTCAAGCCCCGCTCGAGCAACGAGGTCGTGCAGGCCAAGAACACCCCCGACGGCGGCGGCGTCGCCTACGTGGAGATGCAGACCGACCTGGAGGCACCGCACCTGGGCTGCGGTCGTGCCGACGCCACGACCGGGTGCTGGCTGGTGGCCGTGCCGCGCTGGGCCGGTGAGCCGGACGGCAGCCCGTTCGTCCAGGCCGGGGCCAGCCCGCTGTCGCAGACCCTCTGGGACCGCCGGATCGCCGTGCCGCTGTCGTTCGCGCCCGTCGCCTCGGGCTGCCGCATCGGCTCGGGTCTGAAGCAGCTCGTCACGCACGACGCCGCGCTGTCTGCGCTGCGCTCCTGGCAGCCGCAGCTGTGCGACGACCCGACCACGGCCAGCAGCGTCATCGGCCCGCTGCAGGACTTCGCCATCCGCGCGGGGATCGACCGCCCGAACCGGCTCGGTGTCGTCGGCGTCCCCGACCAGGGGCTGCCCACAACGGTCGTGGCGCCGCTCGCGACCTCCGGCGTGGTCGTCGGCTTCGCGGTCGACCGGCGGATCAGGTTCGGCTCCGACCGCTACGCCGAGGACGGCGTGCGCGAGGAGGTCATGAACCTCACCCCGCGGCTGGTGGCCAAGCTGCTGACGCAGTCGTACCAGGCCGGAGCCGCGCCGAACGGCGTCCCGACGCCGCCCCGCACGGACGGCGGGTTCACACCGGTCTTCACCCCGGCGCGCAACCTGCCCGCGGGCAACCCGCCGAACATCTATCTCGATCCCGAGTTCCGAGCCGCCAACCCGCAGATCGTGTCCTGGCTGGAGCTGGCCCCGAACATCCCGCCGTTCGAGATGGGCGACGTGCTCGTCGCCGCCAGCGACAGCGACGCGTACAACGTGCTGTGGCGCTGGGTGCTGTCGGACCCGGCCGCCAAGGCGTTCCTCGCAGGTGCGCCCGACGAGCACGGGATGCGCATCAACCCGTACTACAAGGATCAGGTCAGCCCGGCGACGTCGTCGTTCACGCTGCTCGACCCGACCTGCGCCGACGTCGTCGGCGACCCCAAGGCCGACGCGCTGCCACTGCTGTGCCAGGCGGACAACCACCCGCGGGTCGAGAACGAAACGGCAGCGGCCCGGGCCGCGGTGCGGGGCGACACCCGCAAGGTGAACGTCGCGCCGGCGGTCTTCCTGGGGGTGCCGGGGGAGATCCTCACCTACGGCGCCGAGGCCCGCCAGGCCGACGGCCGGCGGGCGATGCTCGTCGTCAGCAACTCGGCGGTCGCGGCCAGGTACAACCTGCCGGTCGCGCGGCTGCGCAATGCCGGCGGCGAGTTCGTCGCCCCGACCCCTGCCGCGCTGGCCGCCGCCCGGGCCTCGATGACGTCCCGCGCCGACGGTGTCCTCGTGCCGGATCCGGCTGCAGTTCGTGGCGCCGGCTATCCACTGGCGACGATGTCGTACGCGGTCGTCGACGTCGCGGCGACCAGCGCCGACCAGAACGAGGCGTTCGCGCGCATCCTCGAGTACGCGGCCGGGCCCGGGCAGACCCCGGGGCTCCGTCTCGGCCAGCTGCCGCCCGGCTACGCGCCGCTGTCGGCGCCGCAGCGGGACCAGCTGCGAGCCGCCGCGAAGACCCTGCGTGATCCGTCCTCGTTGCTCGAGCAGGACGAGCCGGAGGAGCCGGACGGCGGCGCTGTGCAGCCACCACCGGCGGGGGACGAACCGGTGCCCGGCGGCGGTGCGGAGGCCGGCGGCCCGACGGCGACCGCTGCGGTCGATGCCGGTGCGATGGGGCCGACCATCGTCCCCGCCGACCCGCTCACGGCGCCGGTCGCCGCCGTGGCGCCGCCGCAGGTCGCCAGCCCGCGGGGCAGCACCGAGCGGCTGGTCGCCCGCTTGCCGTGGCTGATCCCGGCACTCGCCGTCGGCGCTGTGCTCGCAGCGCTCGCCGGACGGGTGCTCACCGCAGCCGGCGGCGCGACGCCGCTGCTGCCCGCGCCGTTCCGGCGGCCGGCCCAGATCTCCGGCGCACTCCGCGCCGGTGGCACGTCACCCAACGCTCCCTCCGGAGTGCTCACCGCAGGAAGGAACACCCCGTGAAGAAGACCCTCGTGGCTTCTTGCCTCGCGGCCGGTGTGACGGTCGTCGGTCTCGCTGCCCCTGCAGCGGCTGACCCGACGGACGTCTACCCGGCCCCGCTGAACGGCTCTGGCTCGGACACCACCGAGGTCGTCATGCGGCAGCTCGACGCCGCCATCGGCGACCTCGCGTCGTGGGACATCGCCGGCGGTGCCTGGGACACCAACGGTACGGCGGCAGGCTGCGCCTTCACCGGCCGCATCGCCGGCTCCACCGACGGCCGCCGCGCGCTGGCCAACTCGGTCACCAACGGCGACGGCTGCTTCCAGTTCGCCCGGTCGTCGTCGCGCGCGACCTCGCAGGCCACGGCCAACCTGGCGGCACTGCCGTACAACGCGCCGACGGCGACGGTCAGCATGCTGCCGATCCAGCTCGGCGTCGACGGCCTGGGCTACGTCTTCCGCGCCGGCAGCGGTACGCCGCGCGACCTCACCCTCGGGCAGCTGAGGGCGATCTACAACTGCACCTTCACCGGCGTGGTCGACGGCCGAAACATGGCCTCCTCCACCATCCCGAACCAGCCGCTGCTGCCCACCGACGCGTCCGGCACCCGGAGCGACTGGCTCGCGCTGATGGGCCTGTCGACCTCGCAGAGCGTCGACGTGGCCAGCGACAGCGCTCCTGGCGCGACGACGCACCCGGCGTGCATCGAGGACGGCCCCGGCGACAGCGGCCAGGCCGGCGGCGAGTTCTCCGAGCACAACGGCACCGTGCTCACCAACGGCCGGCAGATCATCGGCCACAGCATCGGGCAGTGGATCGCCCAGGGCCGGTCGTTCACCGGTGACTTCCGCGGCCTGGCGCAGCTCGGTTACATCAACGGCAACGTGCCGCTGCAGCAGCTCGACGACCCGGGCAGCAACCTCGGCCCGAGCACCGCGAGCGGCAGCCCGACCACGGACGGCGCGTACTTCCGCAACGTCTTCAACATCGTCCCGGCGACCGAGTGGGACGACCCGACGATCCAGGGCGTGTTCGGCGTCCGCAGCGGTGGTGCCAACACCGACCCGGCGGGTGACGTGCCGAACGCCAACAGCGGCGCGATCTGCACCAACGACACGCTCGTCCGCAACAACGGCTTCATCCCGGTCTGCTGACGGGCTGACGGCACGACCGGAGGGACGTCGTGCGGGGCGCGGGTGAGCCCGCGCCCCGCACGGTCCCACCTCCAGATCTCCCGGCCGGTCGGCCGGGCGGGTTGCCGTGTGCGGCGACCTCACTCCCTCCTCACTCCCTCCAGAGCACTGAAAGGACAGGCATGAAGCGCTTCACGCGCGCTCTCGTGGCGGTGACCTCCACCGCCCTCGTCAGCGCCGGTCTCGCCGTCGTCGGGGTCACCCCGGCGTCGGCAGCCGTGCTGCCGAACGTCCCGCAGATCAACCCGAGCACTGGCAACGACCAGACAATCTTCGGTGGCTCAGTGACCGGGCAGTGCCCGGCCGGCACGACGGACGTCTTCTGGGACATCTCCGGCCCCGATCTGCCAGCCGAGCAGGCGATCCTCGCCCCCGGGGCCAACAACGGCGTCGGCCCGCAGAGCTTCTCCGGCGCCAGCATCGCCAACCTGAAGTCAGCCAACGCCGGGTCGTTCGCGACCGCCGGCACCAACGACTACAAGATCCGGTTCAACTGCTTCGGGCAGAGCAGCGTCACCGACTTCCACGAGGTGACCCTGCGGTACACGACCGGCGGTGCCGGTTCGTGGACCATCGTCTACCCGGCCCGCGCGACCGAAACGGTCCTGTCGGCCAGCCCGGCTGGCCCGTACGAGGTGGGCACGCTCACCGACCTCACCGCCGACGTCACGCCGACGACCGGCGCCGACGACCCGGTCGGGTCGGTCGAGTTCTTCAACGGCAGCACCTCGCTGGGTGTCGACAACACGCTGTCGTCGAACGGTGTGGCGAACCTCAACGGCGTGTCGCTGCCCGAGGGGAGCAACTCGCTGACCGCGGTGTTCACGCCGGCCACTGTCGAGAACTTCACGGGGTCGACCTCCGCGCCGGTGACGGTGCAGGTGAACCCGGTGGCGCCGAGGCCGACCACCGCAGTCCTGACGGTGAGCCCGGACTCCGGCCCCGCGTACCAGGCGGTCACCCTGACCTGCACGGTCACGGCCGGCACCGGAGCGCCCAACGGCACGGCGAGCTTCACCGACAACGGAGCCG
>DATMJH010000218.1:0-17852 GCA_035554015.1 Mycobacteriales bacterium | reverse complement strand
GTGCCGCTGCGGCGGGCCGCCCGGCACGACGGTGTCTTCCCCATCGACCTCGAGAACGCCGACGAACTCGCCGAGGTGGTCGAGCACGTGGCGGCGCTGGGCGGGCACGACCGCCCGTTCGACATCGTCGTCGGCGGTCCGCCGGGCACCGACCACCGGCCGTACGCCGCCGCCGGCGCGACGTGGTGGACGGCGTCGTTCCCGCTCGGCACGACGGTCGACACCGTGCGCGGCGTCCTGCGCGACGGCCCGCCGTCCTGACGGCTACCAGTGCACGCCGGGCAGCAGGCGCGACAGGACGACCGCCCCGCGGGACAGCGCCTCGGGCGCGTCCGTGCGGCCCTTCGCGTCGCCCCCGGCGGCGGTGGAGTCGGGGAACATCAGGTACGCGGTGTGCAGCACCGCGTCGACGAGCTTCGGCGCCAGCGCGGTCAGCACGACGGCTGTGGTGCCGAGCTTGGTGCCGATGTGCTTGGGACGCTCCTCCAGCGCCTCGACGATCATGTCCGCCGCCTCGCCCGGCGACAGCGTCGGGAACCGGTTGTAGATGGTCGTCGGCGCGATCATCGGCGTGCGCACCAGCGGCATGTGGATGTTGGTGAACGTGACGCCGTACCCGACCATCTCCGTCGCGACGACCCGGCTGAACGCGTCGAGCGCCGCCTTCGACGCGACGTACGCCGAGAACCGCGGCGGGTTGGCCTGCACGCCGATCGACGACACGTTGACGACGTGGCCGAAGCGCCGCTCGGTCATGTGCGGCAGCAGCCGCAGCACGAGCCTCACCGGCGCGAAGTAGTTCAGCGCCATCGTGCGCTCGAAGTCGTGGAAGCGGTCGTACGACAGCGCGATCGAGCGGCGGATCGACCGGCCCGCGTTGTTGACGAGCATGTCGACGGCGTCGTGGTCGGCGAGCATCTGCTTCACGGCGGCGTCGACGGACTCGGCGCTGGTGAGGTCGACCGAGTACACGCCGGCCCGGCCGCCGGCCGCCTCGATCTCCTCGCGGACCTTCTCGAGCTCTTCCGTCCGGCGCGCGACGAGCAGCGGGATGCCGCCCTTCGCCGCGATGCGCAGTGCGGTCTCGCGACCGATGCCCGACGACGCGCCGGTGACGACGACGGTGCGTCCCTGCAGCTCACCACCGGCAGGCCGCCGCCGGGCACGCAGCGGGTCGAGCTCACGGCGCCAGTAGTCGTACAGGGTGCCGGCGTACTCCTCGAACTCCGGCGGCGGCGGCACGCCGAGGTCGTCGAGCACCGCACGCGTCTGCTCGGTCGAGAAGACCGGCCGGAACGTGCTGTGCGGCAGCACCGACGGCGGGATGCCGAGGCGTGCCGCGGTGAGCTCCGCGACGGTCGAGACACCGGGCACCCGGCCGGCCAGCTGCAGCGCTCCCTTCGCCGGGGGCAGCAGCCAGCGGCTCAGACCGAGCGCGACCTGCGGTGCGCCGGCCGCCTTGGCGAGCGCGTTGTAGACGTCGAGCAGCGGCTGCATCACCGGGTGGCCGAGGTGGAAGGCGCGTCCGTCGAGGCCGTCGGCGTGGATCAGCGCGTCCATCGCGTCGGCGACGTAGTCGACCGGCACGACGTTGGTGTCGCCGAGCTCGGGCAGCACCAGCGGCACCCGGCCGACGGCCGGCAGCTCGCCGATGCTGGTGAGCAGCGGCAGGAAGTAGTAGGGGCCGTCCACCTTGTCCATCTCGCCGGTGCGGCTGTCCCCGACGACGATGACCGGCCGGTACACCCGCCACGGCACGTCCCGCTGCTCGCGCACGATGCGCTCGGCCTCGAACTTCGTCGAGTGGTACGGCGACGGCAGGTGCTGCCCCTCGTCGAACATGTCCTCGGTGAACAGGCCGCGGTGGTCGCCGGCGACGGCGATCGAGGAGACGTGGTGCAGCACGCCGGCCCGCACCCGCTCGGCGACGTCGACGACCCGCCTGGTGCCACCGATGTTCAGCTCGTCGTTGTCCGCGGCGTCGGCCGTCATGTCGTAGAGCGCGGCCAGGTGGACGACGTGGTCGACGGTGCCGCGCAGCTCCGACAGGGTCTTGCCCGACAGGCCGAGCCGCTCCTCGCGGATGTCCCCGACGAGCGCCCGGATGCGCTCGCCTCCCTCGAGCCGGCTCGCCATCGTCTCCAGCCGCCCCACCGACGACGCCCGCACGAGCACGAGCACCCGCGCGTCGTCGCGGCGGACGAGCCGCTCCAGCAGGTTGCGCCCGAGGAACCCCGTGCCGCCGGTCACCAGGTAGGTCGTCACGCGTGCCTCCACGGGTCGAGGTCGTCCTCGGGGCAGTCTGGCGCACCGCCCGGAGGCCCGACAGGGTGGTCAGCTGCGCAGGTAGGACGCCCCGTTCACGTCGACGATCGTGCCGCTCGTGAACCGCGCCTCCGCCGAGGCCAGCCAGAAGACGGCAGCGGCGACCTCGTCGGCACGCGCGACGCGGCCGAACGGCGACTGCGCGCGCACCGCGTCGCCTGTCGGCCCGTCGAGCACTCCGCGCGCCATGTCGGTCTCGACGAACCCGGGCGCGACCGTCGCGACGCCGATCCCGAGCGGCGCCAGTGCCACCGCCATCGACTGGCCGAAGGCGTTCAAGCCGGCCTTCGAGGCGCCGTACGCGGGGCACTCCGGCTCGCCCCGGAACGCACCGCGGCTGGAGACGTTGACGACCGCCCCACCCGTGCGCTGCAGGTGCGGGACGGCGGCGAACGTGGCGTGCGCCGCGGCGGTCAGGTTCACCGCGATCGTCTGCGACCACACCGACTGCCAGTGCTGCCACGTGGACGTCGTCGGCGGGTGCGCGACGAAGATCCCGGCGTTGTTGACGAGGACGTCCAGGCCGCCGAGGGCGGTCGCCGTCTCGTCCACGAGCCGTCGCGCGGCATCGCCGTCGCCGAGGTCGGCCTCGACGAGCACGTGCCCGTCGCCGCTCAGCGAGGACAGCGTCTGCTCGGCGTGGTCACGGCGACTGCCGTAGTGCACGGCGACGCTGTCCCCGGCGTCGGCGAACCGCTGCGCGACCGCCCGGCCGATGCCGCGGGACGCACCGGTCACGAGCACCGCGCGACTCACCGGCACAGCTCCGCGACGCCGTCGAGCAGTCGCTGCACGTCGTCGGCGTCGGTGTACGGCGCGAGCCCGGCCCGCACCGCACCGGTGTCCCCGAGGCCCATCCAGCGCGACGCCTCGATCGCGTAGAAGCTGCCCGCCGGTGCGTTGACGCCGCGCGTCGCGAGGTGCTCGTACACCGAACGGGGCGTACGGCCCTGGACGGAGAACAGCACCGTCGGCGTCCGCCGCGCCGGTGCACCGTGCAGCACGACGCCGTCGAGCGCACTCAGCCCGTCGAGCAGCACGTTCAGCAGCGCGTCCTCGTGCTGCTCCACCGCCGCCATGGACGCGAGCACCCGGGACCGCCGGTCACCCGCAGCGCTGGCATCCAGGTCGGCGATGACGTCCACCGTCGCGGTCGTGCCGGCCAGCAGCTCGTACGGCAGGGTGCCGAGCTCGAACCGCTCGGGCACGTCGTCGGTCGAGGGCAGCAGCTTGTCCGGGTGCAGCGTCTCGAGCAGCGCGGGTGACGCGGCGACGACGCCGTGGTGCGGGCCGAGGAACTTGTACGGCGAGCAGGCGAAGACGTCGGCTCCGAGGGCGCGCACGTCGACCGCGACGTGCGGAGTCAGGTGCACGCCGTCGACGTAGAGCAGCGCACCGGCGTCGTGCACCGCCGCAGCGACAGCGGGGAGGTCCGGCCGGGTGCCGAGCAGGTTGGACGCGCCGGTGACCGCGACGACGCGGGTGCGGCCGGTCAGCTGCGCCGCCACCGCCTCGACCGGCAGCTCTGCCGACTCCTGGTCCGGCTCGGCCCACCGCACCGTCGCGCCGACCGCCTCGGCGGCCTGCACCCACGGCCGCACGTTGGCGTCGTGGTCGAGCCTCGTGACGACGACCTCGTCGCCCGGGGCCCACTGCTTCGCCAGCGCGCGCGACAGGTCGTAGGTCAGCTGCGTCATCGACCGCCCGAACACCACGCCCTGCGGGTCAGCGCCGAGCAGGTCGGCGACCGCCGAGCGCGCGTCCGCGACGACCTGCTCGGCGCGCCGCTCGGCGACCGTCACCGTGCCGCGGTTCGCGACACCGGCGGTCAGCGCGCGCGCGACGGCGTCGGCCACCTGCACGGGCGTCTGCGAGCCGCCCGGCCCGTCGAAGTGGGCGGTGCCCTCGGACAGGGCGGGGAACCAGGAGCGCACACGCGCGACGTCGATCGGCACCGAGCCATCCTGCCCGGCAGACCTGCGCCCGCAGTTGCGGCGTCCGCAGCTGCCGCGTTCCGGAGCTGCCACGCTCCGGAGCTGCCGTGCGGAGGGCCCGGCCTGCCGGCCCTCCGCACGCGCGCTCAACTGGTCAGCGCGCTCGGCTCGGTCGTCATGGACTCGTCCTCGGCCGGCGGCCCGGGGCGCTCGCCGCGCCGCGGCAGTCCCTCGCGGTCGACGAGCTCCTCGAGCCGGTCGGTGATCCGTGCCAGGCGCTCGTCGGCCTGTTCCTGCGTGATGTCGCCGTTCTCGACGTGCTCGGTGAGGTGGTCTCCGGCCTTCGCGACGAGGCCCGCGACGAGCTCCTCGCGCGAGACGCCGTTGCTCTCGGCGACCTGGGCGAGCGACTGGCCGCTCTGCAGGGCGGCGCGCAGGGTCCCGGGTGCGACGCCGATGATCTCAGCCGCGGCGGCCAGGTGCCTGCCCGGGCCGCCGTGCCGGTGATGACCGGGACCGCCGCGCGGCAGCTCCTCGGCGAGGACGGCGGCGACCTCGTCGGCCTGGGCCTGCGTGAGGCTGCCGTCGCTGACGAGGCCGGCGAGGGCGTCCTTGATGCGCGTGACGCGGTCGCCGACGGCGTCGGCGGTCGACGTGTCACTGGTGGCGGCGACGGCCACGGCGGGGGCGAGGACGACGCCGGCGGCCAGACCTCCGAGGCCGAGCGCGGAGGTCAGGACGAGACTGGTGGCGCGGTGCTTCATGGCGTGCTCCGTGGGGTGGGGAGGGCCGGTCGCCCTCGGTGCGTCCACAGTCGGGCCGGCGGGTGGGAGGCCGCTGGGACCGGCCTGTGAGTGCGCTGTCAGCCGGCGCGGCTCCGGCGGCAGTCCGGGCGTGACCGGGCAGGCTCTCCCCGCTCGGCGCGGTTCCCAGGACCGACCGGACGGGCGCGCCGGCTCGTCAGGCCCTGACCACGTGACCGACGTGGATGTCGCCGTCGGTGAGGATGTCGGCGCGCAGCCCGCCGCGGTGGATCAGCGGACGCAGCAGGCCCGGGCCGGAGAGCCGCTCGAGGTGCGCGCACGGCTCCGCCAGGCGCAGCCCGCGGCAGCGCACGTCGCCGACGGTGAAGTCGCGGCCGACGAGGGCATTGACGTCGATGCCGCGGGTGAGGACGTTGCGCCGGGTGCTGGCGAAGTCGAGCGCAGCATCGCGGGCGGTCAGGTCCTCCACGACCTCGGCGGCGATCAGGGTCAGCTGGTAGCCCGGCTTCGGCGCCCCCCGCGGGCTGAAGGTGCCGGCGCCGGCGGCGTAGCGGTCTCCCTCCAGACCTCTGCCTGCCAGGGCACGGGCTGACCGGACGAGCTGCACGGGTGCTTGGGCCTGCGGTGCGACGGCGAGCATCTCCACCACCCCGGACAACGGCGGGCCGGGCTCGGGTGCGGGCAGCACGGGGTCGAGCGAGGCGACGGCGTAGGCGCTGCTGATGTGGAGGTCGGCAGTGGCGCGGCCGAGCAGCGTCGGGTCCTGCGGGCTCAGGACGACGCCGGGGGGTGTGCCGAACGCGAGCACGGCGACCTGCCGCCGAGGGCCGTCGGCGACACGGCTCGTGCTGCCGTCCACGACGGCGATCCACCAGCCGGCCCACTGGAACGAGCGCGGGTCGGCGACGGGAACCAGGCCGGAGCCGCGACCGGCGAGCCAGCTCTTCCAGGCGCCGAGCGCGTGCGCCGCCGTGGCGTCCCCGAGGTCGGGGAGCTCGGCGAGCGGCACCTCGGTGACCGACGACAAACAGGCGGCGAGACCGCGCACGAGCGGGCCGGCCGGTCCGTCGGGCAGGTGCGTCTCGATCACGTCTGCTCCGGGACGGCGAGCGGGACGAGCGCGTGCTCGCGCTCGCCGGTCGGGGGAATGAGACGCCCCTCGTACCGGGCGAGGGCGGGCGAGGCGGGAGGGCTCACGGTCGGCCCACCACACGATGGGCGACCCGGACGTCGGGGCCGAGCCGCCGCAGGTGGGCCTGGAGGTCGCCGGCGGCGGCGGCGAGCGCGTCGTCGCTGAGCGGGTCGAGCGCGTCGAGGATGAACAGCGCCGCCGTCGTGCCGTCGGTGAGCTGGGTCCGCCTGGCCTGCCGCCAGTTCCAGCGGCGGCAGGTGACGCCGGCGTCGTCGCACCAGACGACCTCCCCGGCGTCGGGGCGCTCGACGACGGCCTCACCGCCCGCGGTGGTGTCGAACGGCTCCTGCCCGGTGGCGCGGACCAGCCGCGGAGGACCGGCGTAGCTGTCGAGGTCCTCGCCGCCGAGCGGCACCTGGTGCAGCACCGACACCGCGTTGTAGACGTCGGTCAACCGGTTGACCCGGGGCAGCCCGGTCTGGGCGCGCCGCAGCAGCGCCTCCAGGCTGTTGCGGGTGCGCTGCGGCTTGGCGCCGAACGCCCGGTAGGCCTCACGCCAGGCGGCCACGTGCGGCAGCTCTTCCACCGGCCGCTCGACCAGCGCCCGCCGGGCGGACGCCTCGGCCTGCTGCAACAGCTGCTCGGCGTGCTCGTCGCTCGGTCCCGGCTCGATGCCGTCGACTGCCAGCAGGAGCGCCCGGTAGTCGGGGCGCAGGGCTCGGACGGCGGCGTCCACCTCGGCTCGGTCGAGGAACGACTGCAGGGTCATCAGGTCACGCACGGCTGCTCCGTCCTCGGGGTGGGACGCCGACGTCCGGCTCGAAGACCGAGAGCGCGAAGCGCGCCGGACCGGCGTGCGGGTTGGCGTAGGCGTGCGGCAGGTCACCCGAGAACGACAGCGCATCCCCGGTCTCCAGCATGACCTCCTCACCGGCCACCTCGACGACGACCTGGCCGTCGAGCACGTGCAGCAGCTCGCGGGTGCCGTCGGCGTGCGGCTCGCTGGCGTACCGGTCACCCGGCGCGAGCGCCCAGTCCCACAGCTCGACGACGTCGGGCGGCACCGTGCTCGAGACGAGCACAGCCCGGCCGCCCGCCGCGCTCGTCCACAGCGGCGGGACCGTGCCGCTGCGGGTGAGCGTCACCGCGGTGACGTGCGGCGACTCGACGAGAGCCGACAGCCCGACGCCGAGGGCGTCGCTGAGCTTGAGCAGGATCCCGATGCTCGGGTTCGCGTCCCCGTGCTCGATGTTGATCAGCATGCGACGGCTGACGCCCGAGACCTCGGCGAGCTGGTCCAACGTCCACTGCCGGGCCTGACGCTCGGCCTTCACCCGCTCGCCGATGAGCCGGCTCAGCGGCACCGCTACGTCCATGACGGTGCATGATAATGCATTCTCAGGTGCAACACGGTCTGGGGAACGGCCTGGCCCACTCGAGGCAGGTCGCGCCGCACAGGCACCTACGGCTCGTCCCGGTTGCCGGATCGCCCGTGTTGCGCGGTACCGACGCGGCACCCAGCCTCGACCTCGATGGACGTCCCGGGCATGAAGGCCTGGCAGCAGCAGCGGCCGGCAGGTACGCCCCGGGGAGTGCACCGGGGCGGGTGCGATCACCTGGAGAGGGCTGGCCCTGCCCGGTCAGAGCCGGTCTTCTGGACGGGAGGCCATTGCTTACACGGGCCACGCGCCCTGCGGGCGTACCAGCCCAAGCTCGTAGGCAGCAATCGCCGCCTGCGCCCGGTCCCGCGCGCCCAACTTGGCCAGGACCCGGGCGACGTGCGTCTTCACGGTCGCCGTCTCCACCACGAGCTCGTCGGCGATCTCGGCGTTCGACCGGCCGCGCGCGAGCAGGCGGAGGACCTCGAGCTCGCGCCGGGTCAGGTCCACCTGCGGCGGGGCCTCGCTGCGCTCGCCGGCAGCGGCCGCGACGACCGCTGGGGTGACGGCCGGGTCGAGCACGGCTCCGCCTGCTGCGGCGCGACGCACGGCGTCGACGAGCGCATCGGCCGGGCTGTTCTTGAGCAGGAAACCACGCGCTCCGGCACGCAGCGCACCGAGCACGTGCTCGTCGGTGCCGAACGTCGTGAGCACCACGACGGCGCTCGGCACCTCGGCGTCGCGCAGCTGCCGCGTGGCGGTGACGCCGTCGACGAGCGGCATCCGTACGTCCATCAGCACGACGTCCGGCTGCGTCCAGCGGACCACGTCGACGGCGACGGCGCCGTCCGCCGCCTCGCCGACCACCTCGATGCCGTCCTCCGTGTCGAGCAGCGCGCGCAGCCCCGACCGGATGAGCTGCTCGTCGTCGACGACGACGACGCGCACGATGGTCACGCCTGCCGGGGCATGCGCGCTCGCACCGCGAGGCCGCCGCGCTCGGATGGCGCGACGCTCAGCGTCCCGCCGACCAGACGGACCCGCTCGCCCATGCCGATCAGGCCGTGGCCGGGCACCGGCGCGGAGCACCCCGTGCCGTCGTCGTCGACTGCCGCCGTGACGGCGTCGGCGCTCACCTCGACCCGCACCCAGCAGGTCGTGGCGCTCGCGTGCTTGCGCACGTTCGTCAGCGCCTCCTGCACCACCCGCACCACGGTGAGCTGCAGTACGGGCGGCAGGTCGACCACCTGGTCGGCGACGGCCAGGTGCACGCGCACGCCGGTGGCCTCCGTGTCTTCGGCGAGTCCTGCAAGAGCCTCGGCACCCGGCAACGGCTCGAGGCTCTCGAGCCGGCTTCCCGTCGGCTGGCGCAGCACCTCGAGCAGCCGGCGCATGTCGAGTACCGCCGCGCGGCTCACCCGCTCGATCGTGGCTGCCGCCGTCCGCGCACCGTCGACATCGGCTCGCGAGGCCGCCGCGGCCTGCACCCCCACGACGCTCAGCGCGGAGGCGACGACGTCGTGCAGCTCACGGGCGATCTCGTCACGCTGCTGCTGCAGCACGAGCTCCTGCTCGCGCATTGCCGCGTCGGCACGAGCCGCGGCGGCCATGGTGGCGTCCCGGTGCCGCCGCACCTCGGCGCCCGCGGCCCACGCCGCCACCAGCAGGAGCACCGGCACGGCGACGTCGGCGCCGGTGTCTCCGTCGACGAACGTGAGCGCTTGGTACACGGCCGCCACGGCGAGGACCGCCGCCAGTGCACGCCCGGCCACCGCCGGCGCGCACTGCGCCGCGGCCGACCAGACGAGAACGAGGACGGCCACGAAGAGGGGGAACCCCGACTGCTGCGGTTCCGCGAGGACGCCCAGCAGGAGCAGCCCGACCATCGCCGTCAGCAGGGCGAGCAGCGGGGAGCGGCGTCGGACGGCCACCGGCGCCACCACTAGCAGCGCCGCAGTGGTGACCGCTACGGGAGGCCCGGGCAGTCCCGTCTGGAACACCGGCTGCACCCAGACCTCGACCACCACCAGGACGGCGAGGACGGCAGATAGCAGGACGTCGCCGAGCGGAGGTGCGCTGTGGCGCTGCGGGTGGCCGGCGGTCACCGCTGCACGGTACGACCCCGCACGCCGTCGCCGCGTCATCCTCGCGACGGACCTCGAAGAACCGCCGCGGGACGGACGACCAGAGGCCAGCCGTCGCGCACGCTCAGGCCCATGACCTCACTTGCTTCCTCGGACACCGTCCGCACCGCGTCCTCCTCGACCTCCTCCTGGACCGCCGCGCTCGCCGTCGCCGCCGGCGCTGCGTGGGTTCTGGGCGTCACTCTCGTTGCCACGCAAGCCGACACCGATCCCGCGGGCTCTGGGTACGACGACGCGAACCGTGTCGTGACCCTGGCGTCCGCTCTGCTGCTAGCGAGCGCTGTGGCGGCCTTGCGAAGCCGCCGCGGCCGGCTACGGATGGTCGCCGTAGCCGGCACCGCGCTGATGCTGCTGGGCAGCGCCCTGGAGTTCGTCGTTCTGCCCCTGACCGGAGGCACGCCAGACGCCCTCCTGCCAGCCGGAGGTGACACCTCTCCGTTGTCGTCAGGCGGCTTCCTGACGTTCGCCCTCGGCTTGCTCCTCGTCGTGGGAGCCTGCATCGCCCTCGCGGTGTCGCTGCGCGGCCGTCCCCACGCGAACCGGCTCGTTATCGCCCTGACAGGGCCGGCGTTCCTGGCCGGGACGGTCCTTTGGGCGGTCGACCCTGCTCCCGCCGCCGTGGCCGCCTGCCTCGCGGCCTTCGGCTGGTGGCGCGCCATCACGGCCGGCTGACGACCTCCGCGCCACGATCGCCCGCTTGCGAATGCTGGCCGCGCACTCGCCACAACCAGCCGCACCGAGGGAGCGACGGGTCGCAACAAGCGGGAGCTCCGCTTGCAGTTGCCGGCCGCGGCCCTGCAGACGCGCCGCTCTGGCCGCTTGACGCGCGGCAGCGGGCTGCGGAGCGTCCTTCGTCCTCATCTCGAGGAGGAGGGCCACCAGATGCCCGAAGAACTGCACCCCGCCCCCGCACGATCCGTCGTCACTTGCCGCCTCCGGCTTCCTGAGCCCCTACCGCGAGCCCACAGTCAGCGCATACCGCAACGACCGGCGCTGCTTCTGGACCTGGTGCGCTGAGCATGATCTGCAGCCGCTGCAAGCGAGGCGGTCACACCTGGAGCTCTACCTGCGCGACCTGCAGGACCGGGGCTACGCCGCCGCCACTATCAGCAGGCGCCTGTCTACCGTCGCCGGGCTGTCGCCGCCGACGCTGCTGCGGCACAGCCCGGCACGTCGTTCACCGCCGGAGTCGTCGTCGCGGGCGCGGGAGACGACCTCGACGGACTGCTCAGCCGCGCCGATAGGGCGCTGTACGAGCAGCGGGCCGCCCAAGCACGAGGCCGCCCGGAGCCGTCCGCCGCGGTCGAAGCGAGCGCCCAGCAGTAGCCGAGCAACGGCCCTTCCTCGGGGGACGCCGTGCGGTGCCCGGTGCCGCCCTCACCCTCCACGTCCGGTAGCGGTCGGAACGATCGGAACGGCACCAAACGCGATGACCGCGGCGACGACATGACACTTGTCGGGAGAAGGGTAGGGCGGAGACCGCAGTCCCGCGTCGGCGACGCGGGGCAGGCTGGCGCGTAGTAGGTGGTGTCCACGGCCGGCCAGCGCCCCTGTAGATGCGGGGCGCACCGGGCAATCGCGTTGGCCAGAGGCGCCCCGTTACGGCCCCTGTCCCCGCGGCCACGTGGTGGACGCACCCGCCCCTGACCGAGCAGCTCGACGGCACCGCACTGACGGTCAGGTGCGAGTCGCAGTGAGCGCGACGATGGCGATGTCGTCGCGCTGCGCCGTCGCAACGGCGGCGTGCACCCGGACGACGACGGCCTGGGCGCCCAATCCGGCGCACTGCTGCAGGACGGCTTCGAGCCCCTCCTGCTGCAGGCGTGCCGGCCGTCCGGAGTCATGAACGCCGTCGGTGATGAGGACCAGCGTCTCGCCGGGTGCCAGTTTCACGGCAACGTCGCTCACGTCGACCTCCGGCAGGACTCCGAGCAGAGTCCCCGGCGCACCGACCACCTCGGTACTTCCGTCGGCACGAAGCACGGTCGGAAGCGGATGGCCGGCGCTCGCGACGACAACGCGCGCCCCGTCCCCGCTGGGTTCGACGCGGGCGAACAGCGCGGTGACGAACGACGCGTCGCTGCTCGAGGACGGCTCCGCGACCAGCGCTGTGTTGACCGTCTCCAGCACCCGGTGCGGCGCGGTCTCGTGGATCGCTGCCGCCCTCATCGTGTACCGGGCAGCGCTGGTCCGGGCGGCGGCGTGCGGTCCCTTGCCCATCACGTCGCCGATGGCGAAGCCCCAGGCGCGCTCGTCGATCGGAAAGACGTCGTAGAAGTCGCCGCCGACCTCGAACCTGCTGGCTGGCTGGTAACGCGCCGCCAGCTGCAGATGCGGGATCGTCGGCAGGGACGGCGGCAGCAGGCTGGCCTGGAGCGCCTGCGACAGGTGCTCCAGATCGTTCAGCCGCTGCTCAGCCGCGTCGATAGCGATCCGGGCGCTACGACGCAGCTCCAGCTCGTCCATGACCACCTGCGCGAGCTCGGCGAGCAGCTTCACTTCCTGCTCGGTGACCTCCCGAGGCTCCTGGTCGATCACGCAGAGCGTCCCGAGGTTGAACCCGTCGTGCGTGGTCAGCGGCACGCCCGCGTAGAACCGCAGCCCGAACTCGCCCGCGACGAGCGGATTGGCGAGCGTTCGCGGGTCCGCGACAGCATCGGTGACGATCCACGGCTCGCTGCTCATGATCGCCGACGCGCACAGACCGGGCTCCCGGTCGATCTGCACCACGTCCAGGCCGTGGTGGGCCTTGAACCAGATGCGATCGGTGTCGACGACGCTCACGATCGCGATCGGCACCCCGAAGATCTCCGCCGCGACCGCCGCAATGCGGTCGAACGCCCCGTCCGGCGGCGTGTCCAAGATGTCGTAGCGCCGCACCGCGTCCATGCGCTCGCGCTCGCCCGGGAACGCCGCGGTGGTCATCGGCCCAGCCCCCTCGTCCCGAGCCCCGCCGAACACGAACGCCGGCGCCGGCCGGCTCAAAGGCTGCCCATGACAGCAGCCGGGCCCGGCCTCCTGCCCAGTCACGGTACTCCCGGATGCTTCGCCGCAGGATCCCGGCGTCCTGCCTCCGCGCCCCGGCACGGTCCGAGAGGGGACGGCCGTAGTTGGCAACGGCTGAGCGCCTGTGGCCCTGGCTCACCCCGTCGGTTCGCCGCTGGTGGGTCAGTGCCATCGGGTGGCATTGACCCGGCGAGTGCGCACATCCGCCCGGTATGATCATGAAAGCTCCGGCCGCCGCCGACCCGCAGGCCGCGCAGAAGCGCCGTTACGGCCGCTGGCCCCGGCGACCGCCGGTGATGGCACCCCCCAGGTTGTCCCCACCCCGAGACGCCGCCCGACGGAGCGTTGACAGGCGGGCCTCGGCCCAGACGGACCGGCCAGAAGACCTGTTCTGGCCGGCCCCGCGCCAGTCGCCCGCAGCGCGGCCAGCCGGGCCGTGTGAAGCCGTTGCCGGACCCGTTCCTGGTCGCCGCATCCGGTGGATGCTGGTTGCACGAGTGGTCGCTGCCGAACCGTCCACCTAGGCGGTACGAGCCCATTAGCCTCGACAGCGATGGAGCTCCCCGGCCTGGGCCCACTGGTCGACATCGTGTCGGCCGGTGACGTCGCCGTGCTCACCGGTGCCGGCATCTCCACCGAGTCCGGCATCCCCGACTACCGCGGCCCGACCGGCACGGCCCGGCCCGCGACGCCGATGACCTACCAGGTCTTCACCGGGTCCGACGCCGCGCGGCAGCGCTACTGGGCGCGCAGCCACCTCGGCTGGCGCGTCATCGCCCGCGCACGGCCGAACGCGGGGCACGCCGCCGTCACCGCGCTGCAGGCAGCCGGCCTGGTGCGCGGCGTCATCACGCAGAACGTCGACGGACTCCACACCGCCGCCGGAACCCGGGAGGTCGTCGAGCTGCACGGCAACCTCGACCGGGTGGTCTGCCTGCACTGCGGCGACGTCTCGGGCCGCGAGCACCTCGACGAGCGGCTGCGCGACGCCAACCGCGACTGGACCGCCGAGGTGACGGCCGTGAACCCGGACGGCGACGTCGCGCTGGCGGACACCGCGAGGGCCGGCTTTCGCGTCGTCGGCTGCCTGCTGTGCGGCGGAGTGCTCAAGCCCGACGTCGTCTTCTTCGGCGAGACGGTCCCGGCCGATCGCGTGCAGCGGTGCTTCGAGCTGGTCGAAGGCTGCCGCGCCCTGCTGGTGCTGGGCAGCTCGCTCACCGTCATGAGCGGCTACCGGTTCGTGCTGCGCGCCGCGCAGAACGGCACTCCGGTCGCCGTCGTGAACTGCGGCCCGACCCGTGGCGACGGCAAGGCCGCCGTCCGCGTCGACGCGCCCCTGGGGGCCGTGCTGCCGGCACTGGTCGACCGCGTGCAGCAGCGGCGGCTCGCCACGCCGGCCTGAGCCGGTCAGCCGTCGGCGAGCCCCTCGCCGGCCGCGGCGACGTCGACCAGCTCGAGCTCCTCGTGCTCGACCACGAGCTCGGTGGTACTGGCGTGCGCGGCCTTGGCGACCGTCTCGCTGTGCGCGCCGCAGCCGTGCAGCAGTGCGACGACGCGACCGTCGTCGGGCGCGATCGCGTTGGCGCAGACGCCGAAGCCGAGCCCGAGCGCGCCCGCCAGCGGTACGAGGAACCCGCAGTCGGCGCACCGGCCGGGTGCCTGCCGGGCCAGCGGCGACCGCGGTCCGGCCTCGCCCTCGTACCAGCGCTCGGCGGCGAGCGCCCGACCCTCCGCCGACAGCACCCGCGGCCGCCCCAGCCCGAGCTCGCGGTGCAGGTCGAAGGGCAGCTCGTGGGCGTCGACGTCCTCGTACGCCGGGACGAGCCGCGGGTCCTCCTCCGGCGGCGGGAGCACGTCGCCGGGGCCGAGGTCGCCGGGCCGGACGCGGTCGCTCCACGGCACCCACGTCGGCGCGAGCAGCGCCTCCGGGCCCGGCAGCAGCACCACCTCGTCGACGGTGACCGCGTCGGTGCCCTCCGCGCGCGCCACCGTGACCGCCCACCGCCAGCCGGCGTATCCGGTCAGCCGGGCGCGGAACAGGTGCGTCACGACGTGCTCGCCCTCGCGCGCCGGCTCGGCCTGCACCCCCTCGTGGTCGCCGACGGCGTCACCGGCGTCCTCCACCGCGGCGGCGCGAGCGAGCTCGACGGCGGCAGCGCAGGCCGGGTCCGGCTCGTCGGCGGTGACGGCGAGCTCGGTGGGGCCCATTCCACCGGGCGCGACCTCGCCGACCTCGGTGGCACCGGACGGCGTGTCCGCGCCGGTGACAGCGGCCTCGGCCGCGGCGGCCTCGGCCGGCACCTGCGGCACGCCGTCCGGCACGACGTCCGGCACGACGTCCTGCGCGACGGCGGCGACGTCGGCTTCTGCTGCGCCGGTCGGTGGAGCGTCGGTCGGGGCATCGTCGTCCGGCACCACGGTGTCCTGCCTCTCCTCGGCCGTCGGCGCGGTCGGCTCGGCGGCGCGCTCACCCTCGGGTGTGGCGGACGCCACAGCGTCCTGTGCCGGCCGCCCCTCGGCGCGCGGCGGGGCCAGCGCCCCGGATATCTTCGACCCGACGTCGCGCAGCTTCCTCAGTCCCGGCACGCCGTCCAGTCTCCCACCTCGCCACTCCGGAGCCCGCATGACCGCCCGCCGCCAGCTCGCCGCCGCCGCACGGCTGAGCGCCGTCGGGGTGGCCGTGCTCGCGCTGAGCGGCTGCGAGACGCCGGCGCCGATCGTCACGGTCGTCAGCGGCACGACGTCGGAGTGGAAGGAGGCCGACGTCTACTGCTTCGAGGGCCAGTCGCTCGCCGACGACGAGTGCGTGCAGCGCGCGGAAGGGCCCATCCGCCTCGAGGTCTCGCCGGGTGACCGGGTCGGCGTCGACGTCGACAAGGACGTCGTCGAGCGCGGCTGGTACCTGGAGCTCGGCGGCGTCGCGGGCGAGGGCGAGGTGCAAGCCTCCGACATCCAGCTCGACAAGCACTACTTCTCCTTCACCGCCCCTGCGCTCGGCCCCGACGGCCTCCGGCTGACCGTCAAGGCGGTCGGCGACGACGGACCGCGCGGCCCGCACAGCGGCGAGTGGGTCTTCGAGCTGGTCCCGGAGTAGCGCGAGCGCTGGCCATGGGCAAGGAGCGCCGGCCGCTGGCCCGGCTCCGTGAGCTCGACTCCCGGAGCCGCGTGGTCGACGGCGTCCGCCGGGTGCGCACCCTGCTGCCCGGTGACTCCTCCTTCGGCGACCCGCTGTCGTCGTCCGGCGAGGAGGCAGCCGCGACGCTCGCCAGGCTGGCTCAGCGGGTGTACGACGACGAGCCGCGGGCGACCCGCGAGCTCGGGCTGGCGGCGCTGCAGGTCTGGCAGTCCGCGCTGACCCGCGCCGGCCGGGGTCGGGGGGACCGCGAGGTGACCATCCTGTTCACCGACCTGGTCGGCTTCTCGTCCTGGGCGCTCGAGGTCGGTGACGACGCCGCGCTCGTCCTGCTGCGCCGCGTCGCCGCCGCAGTCGAGCCGCCGGTCACCGCGCACCGCGGCAAGGTGGTCAAGCGGCTGGGCGACGGCGTCATGGCGGTGTTCCCGACGCCGCAGACGGCGTGGGACGCGCTGTGCGAGGCCAAGCAGCGGCTCGCCGACGTCGACCTCGACGGACACCGGCCGCGGCTGCGTGCCGGCCTGCACACCGGCCGGCCGCGCGCGATCGGCGGCGACTACCTGGGCGTCGCCGTCACCATCGCGGCCCGGCTCGTCGAGAAGGCGTCGGCCGGCGAGGTGCTGGTGTCGGAGACGACGCTGTGGGGCCTGGACCGGGACGCGCTCTCCGCGCGGCGCAAGAAGACCTTCGCCTGGCGCACCGTGAAGGGCGTCCCGCCGGAGCTGGGCGTGTTCTCGGTCGAGGCGCTGTAGCGGCTCAGCCCTCGAGCTCGGCCGCCACCGCCCGCAGGATCTGCGCGATGCGGCGGCCGGTCTCGCGGTCGGGGTGCTTGCCACGCCGCAGCGACGGCTGCACGCGCGCCTCCAGCAGCTTGATGGTGTCCTCGACCATCCCCTGCAGCTCGTCCGGGCTGCGACGGGCGCCCGCCACCGTCGGCGGCACGTCGAGCACGCGCACCGACAGCGCCTGCTCGCCGCGCTTGCCGGCGGCCACGCCGAACTCGATGCGGGTGCCGGACTTGAGCTCGTCCATGCCCTCGGGCAGCGCCGACTTGGGCACGAAGACGTCGCCGCCGTCGTCGCGGGCGACGAAGCCGAAGCCCTTGTCCTTGTCGAAGAACTTGACCTTGCCGGTGGGCACGTCTGACCTTCTCTCGCGGGTGGTGCGGAGCGATCAGGCTAGCCGCCGGCGCCGTACGCTGCGCTGCGTGAGCGAGCGACCGCGGCACGGCTCGCCGGCCGCCTCACGGCCCGGTGACCGGCTGGTGCGCACCGGAGCCCTGGTGTTCGCCATCGGGGTGGTGGGCGTGCTCGGGCTGGTCGTGCCGTTCTTCCTCGGCCGCGACGGCGGTGACGCCTGGTCGGTGCTCGCCGCGCTCACCCCGCTCGGTCTCGCGCTCGCCCTCGTCGGGCTGCTGCGGGGCGCCCGCGCCGGTCGCTCCTAGAGCAGGTTCAGCGACCCGGACCGGAACGGCTGCAGCGCCACCTGCCCGAAGCCCTCGGCCCGCACGGCGTCGAGGTCGGCGTCGGAGCACCGCTCGAGCGCAGCCGGGTCGAGCTCGACGCGCGCCACGCCGCCGCCGAGGTCGCGCACGCGCAGGTCCCGCACCTCGCCCAGCCGGGTGCGCAGCGCGGTCTCCGCGCGGTCGATGCGCGCCAGCCGCGACGGCGTCACCTGCACGCCGTAGGCGATGCGGCTCGACAGGCAGGCCAGCGCGGGCTTGTCGGCGGTGACGAGCCCCCAGCGGCGCGACGCCTCCCGCACGTCGGCCTTGGTCAGCCCGGCGTCGGCCAGCGGCGTGTGAGCTCCCCGATCAGCGGCGGCCCGGATGCCGGGACGGAACCGGGCGACGACGTCGTCGGCGTTCGTGCCGGTGACGACGGCGGCCAGGCCGTGCTCTGCCGCCAGCGGCTGGAGCGTGTCGAGCAGCGTGGCCTTGCAGTGGAAGCACCGGTCGCGGCCGTTGGCGACGTAGCCGTCGCGCGACAGCTCGTCGGTGCGCGGCAGCAGGTGACGGACGCCGAGTGACGTCGCG
>DATMJH010000217.1:0-3002 GCA_035554015.1 Mycobacteriales bacterium | reverse complement strand
CGAGAAGTAGTAGACGTCGAACTCGGCGGCGTCGACCGGCAGGCCGCCGGCGCCCGACGTCGCGTCGACCGCGACCAGCGCGCCGTCGTCGGCACCCCCGACCCGGCGCACCGGCATCATCACGCCGGTCGACGTCTCGTTGTGCGTGAGCGCGTACAGGTCGACGCCCGGTTCCGCCGTCAGCTGCGGGTGGGTGCCCGGTTCGCTCTTCACCACGACCGGCTCGTCGAGGAACGGGGCCGCCTTGCTCGCGGCGGCGAACTTGCTGGAGAACTCGCCGAAGCTCGCGTGCAGGCTCCTGGAGCGGATCAGGCCGAACGTGGCGATGTCCCAGAACTCGGTGGCGCCGCCGTTGCCGAGCACCACCTCGTAGCCGTCCGGGAGCGAGAACAGCTGGCGCAGACCCGCGCGCACGCGCCCGACCTGGCTCTTGACCGGCTGCTGCCGGTGCGAGGTGCCGAGGTACCCGCGGCCGGTGGCGACCAGCGCGTCGAGCTGGGCGGGGCGGACCTTGCTGGGTCCGGCGCCGAAGCGGCCGTCCCGGGGCAGGAGGTCGGCGGGGATGCGGAGATCAGGGGTGGTCACGGAACGCTCTCTCTCGTCCTCGGCGATCTTCGTCCCGTGCACGCCGGCACGGCGGCCGGGGCGTGCAGAAGGCGAAGATCGCCGCGCTGGTGCAGCGGGGGGGATGTGCGGTCAGACCTGGTTGCCGGCCGGCAGCTGGCCGCTCTCGACGGCGTCGACCGGGCGCGGGCCGGGGCCGACGTACTTCGCCGAGGGACGGATCAGCTTGCCCAGGCGCTTCTGCTCCAGGATGTGCGCGCTCCAGCCCGCGGTGCGGGCACAGGTGAACATCGAGGTGAACATGTGCGCCGGCACCTCGGCGAAGTCGAGCACGACGGCCGACCAGAACTCGACGTTCGTGCGCAGCGGCCGGTCGGGGAAGCGGCTGGTGAGCTCCTCGATCGCCGCCTTCTCGAGCTCCTCGGCGACCTCGTAGCGGTGCGAGCCGAGCTCCTTGGCGGTGCGGCGAAGCACGCGGGCGCGGGGGTCCTCGGCGCGGTACACGCGGTGGCCGAAGCCCATGAGGCGCTCCTTGCGGTCCAGCGCGCCCTTCACGTAGCCGAGAGCGTCGCCGGAGCGCTCGACGTCGTCGAGCATGGTCAGCACCCGGCTGGGCGCGCCGCCGTGCAGCGGGCCGGACAGCGCGCCGATCGCGCCGGAGATGGCGGCGGCGGCGTCGGCGCCGGTGGAGGCGATGACGCGGGCGGTGAAGGTGGAGGCGTTCATGCCGTGCTCGGCGGCGCTGACGAAGTAGGCGTCGACCGCCTTGGTGTGCGCGGGGTCGGGCTCCCCCTTCCAACGCCGCATGAAGCGCTCGACGATCGTCTGCGCCTTGTCGATCTCGCTCTGCGGCACCATCGGCCTGCCGAGGCCGCGGGCGGACTGCGCGACGTACGACATCGTCATGACCGAGATGCGCGCGAGGTCGTCGCGGATCTGCGCCTCGTCGATGTCGAGCATCTGCTGCAGCCCCCAGGCCGGGGCGAGCATGGCGACGGCGGACTGCACGTCGACGCGGATGTCGCCGGAGTGCACCGGCAGCGGGAACGGCTCGGCCGGCGGCAGGCCCGGGTTGAACTTGCCGTCCACGAGCAGGCCCCAGACGTTGCCGAAGCTCACGTTGCCGACGAGGTCCTCGATGTCGACGCCGCGGTACCGGAGGGCGCTGCCCTCCTTGTCGGGCTCGGCGATCTCGGACTCGAAGGCGATGACGCCCTCGAGCCCGGGCTTGAAGAGGGTCTCGTTCGCCATGCGGTGGCGGCTCCTCGCGTGCGTGCGGCTCACGGTGGGAGCCGGCCGGCGGCGTGCGGTCGCCCCATTCTGCCGTGCGACGTCGTCGGCGTCGTCCGGCCCCACGCCGAGCCGGGGCTTCGCGCTCGCCTAGCCTCCGTCCGTGCAGCCGCCTGACCTGGCCGCCCTGCGGCGCGAGTACGGCAGCGCCGGGCTGACCGAGGACGAGCTGGCCCCCACGTGGCACGGGCAGCTCGACCGCTGGCTCGCTGTCGCGCTGGGTGAGGGGCTGGTCGAGCCGAACGCGGCGGTGCTCGCGACGGCCAGGCCCGACGGCGCGCCGTCGGCGCGGCACGTGCTCGTCAAGCTGGTGGACGAGCGCGGGCTGGTGTTCTTCACCAACCTGACCTCGCGCAAGGGCGCCGAGCTGGCCGCGAACCCGCGCGCGTCACTCGTCTTCGGCTGGCTCCCGCTGGAGCGGCAGGTCGTCGTGGTCGGGGACGTCGCGCCGGTACCGCGCGAGGAGACGGAGGCGTACTTCCGCAGCCGGCCGCGCGGCGCGCAGCTCGCTGCCTGGGCGTCGCGGCAGTCGTCGGTGCTGACGTCGCGCGAGGAGCTGGAGCGGCGCCGGGACGAGCTCGAGCAGCGGTTCGGCGACCACGTGCCCGCGCCGCCGTTCTGGGGCGGCCTGCGCGTCGTCCCGCGCAGCGTCGAGTTCTGGCAGGGGCGCCTCGACCGGCTGCACGACCGGCTGCGGTTCCGCCGGGACGACGCCGACGGCCGCTGGGTCGTCGAGCGCCTGTCCCCGTGACGGCGCCGCAGTCGCCCAGCGGCCCAGGCACCGAGCCGCCCTCGCGCTCGCCCGGCCGGCTGCGCCGGCTCGCCGTCGACGTCACGCCGCTGCAGGTGTCGCCGGAGTACCGGCGGGTGTGGCTGGCCAACGGCGTCTCGTTCACCGGCACCCAGCTGACCGCCGTCGCCGTCGGCATCCAGGTCTACGACCTGACCGGCTCGTCGGCCGCCGTCGGGCTCGTGGGGCTCGCGGCGCTCGTGCCGCTCGTCGGGCTCGGCCTGGTCGGCGGGGCGCTCGCCGACACCTTCGAACGGCGGCGGCTCGCGCTCGTGACGAGCTCCGGGCTGGCCCTGCTGTCGCTGGCGCTGGTGGCGCAGGCCGCGCTCGAGCTGGGCTCGGTGCTGCTGCTGTACGC
>DATMJH010000216.1:0-3952 GCA_035554015.1 Mycobacteriales bacterium | reverse complement strand
CGTGCAGGACGTGCTGCCTGCCGGCGTGGAGGCGCTGACCGGTGCGCAGGTCGCCGCCGAGGACGCCGCGAACATCCAGGAGGGGCTGGGCTTCTTCAGCTACTTCCTGCTGACCTTCGCCGTCATCGCCCTGTTCGTCGGCTCGTTCATCATCTTCAACACCTTCTCGATGCTCGTCGCGCAGCGCACCCGCGAGCTCGGGCTGCTCCGCGCGGTCGGCGCCAGCCGCGGCCAGATCACCCGGTCGGTGCTGCTCGAGGCGCTCGCCGTCGGGCTGGTCGGCTCGGTGGTCGGGCTGGCCGCCGGCGTCGGGGTGTCGAGGCTGCTGCAGGTGCTGCTCGACGCGACCGGCGCCTCGCTGCCGACCGGGGACATGGCCTTCGAGGCGTCCACGGTCGTGTGGGCGTTCGCCGTCGGCGTCGGGGTCACGCTGGTCGCGGCGCTGCTGCCGGCCCGCCGGGCGGCGAGGATCTCGCCGGTCGCGGCCATCAGCGAGCACACCCGCACCGAGACCGGCAGGCCGCGCCGCCGGCTGGCGATCGGCGCGGTGCTCGCCGTCGCCGGCGTCGCGCTGCTGGCCACGGGGCTCACCGGCGCGGCCGACCCGCCGGTGCTGTTCGTCGGGCTCGGCGTGGCCGCGGTGTTCCTCGGGGTGACGACGCTGGGCCCGTTCATCAGCCGCCCGGTCGTCGGGCTGCTGTCGCTGCCGCTGCCGCGGCTGTTCCGCACCCCCGGCCGGCTCTCCCGCGACAACGCGCTGCGCAACCCGCGGCGCACGTCGGCCACGGCGGGGGCGCTGATGATCGGCCTGGCGCTGGTGAGCACGTTCACCGTCATGGGCGCCTCGCTGAAGGAGTCCTTCGGCGCCGCGATCGAGAAGAGCTTCGGTGCCGACTACGTGCTCGGCACCGACAACTTCATGCCGATCTCGAACGACCTCGCGACCCGCGTCGCGGACGTCGAGGGCGTGGAGGAGGTCGGCACCATCCGCTGGGGTGTCGCCAAGTTCGGCGAGGGCGACGGCAAGGACTGGCTGTCCGCGGTGCAGCCCGAGGTGCTCGACCGGCTGATGACGGTCGAGATGGTGCAGGGCTCGGCGGCCGCGCTGGCCGACGGCCGACTGCTCGTCGCCGAGTACGTGGCCGAGGCGGAGGGCTGGACGGTCGGGCAGGAACTGCCGGCCGAGTTCGCCGCGACCGGCGAGTCGACGATCGTGCTCGGCGGCGTCTACGAGGCGAACGCGATGGCCGGCGACTACCTCATCTCCACCGCCGTCTACGACCGGAACTTCACCAGCAAGCTCGACTCCGGCGTCATGCTGCGCTTCGCCGACGACGCGGACGTCGCCGCTGCCACGAAGGGCGTCGAGCAGGTGCTGACGGCGTTCCCGAACGTCGACCTGATGGACCTGCAGGAGTTCACCGAGCTCCAGCAGGGCTTCGTCGACGGCATCCTCGCGCTCGTCACGGCGCTGCTCGCGCTCGCGGTGCTCATCGCGATGTTCGGCATCGTCAACACGCTCGCGCTCGCGGTGTTCGAGCGCACGCACGAGATCGGCCTGCTGCGGGCGGTGGGGATGAGCCGGCGCCAGCTGCGCCGGATGGTCCGGCTGGAGTCGGTCATCATCGCGACCTTCGGCGCGGTGCTCGGGCTCGCGCTCGGCGCGGGCTTCGGCTGGGCGATCGTGACGTCGCTGTCCGACATCGGGGTCAGCGAGCTGGTCGTGCCGGTGCCGAACCTGCTGCTGTACGTCGTCGTCGGCGCGGTCGTCGGGGTGCTCGCGGCGTGGTGGCCGGCCCGGCGCGCGGCGAAGATGGACGTGCTCGGCGCGATTGCGACGACGTAGCGGGCGCTTCCGGCGCGATCGCGATGACGTAGCGGGCGCTTCCGGCGCGCTCAGGCCCAGGCGGCCGGCGCCGCTCAGGCCCAGGCGGCCGGCGCTGCCGCGGGGCCCAGGGGTCCGGCGACGCTCAGGCCGGCGGCACAGGGCCGGCCGGCGACCCCGCGGCATCACGCCCAGGGGTTGTTGCCGGGCTTGAGCGCCTGCAGGGCCGGCCGGACGTCGACGAGGTAGACGATCGAGGCGATCACGGCGGCGATCCCGAAGATGCCCATGAAGCCGAACGAGAACACGACGAGCACCGCGACGGCGAGGATCGCCACCCACGCCGGCTTCGTCAGCTTCCCGGCTGCCGGGTAGTACGCGCCGGGCCGGAACAGCGCGTCGGCCAGCGCCCACACCGCCAGAGCGAGGGCGGCCAGCTGGAGGACCAGCAGGAGGGTGTTCTCGACGGCGAGCATGCGCCCCAGTCTGCCAGCCAGCGACACCCCGCCAAGATCTTCTGCAGTTCAGGCACACCACAGAACGTGTCGGAACTGCAGAACATCGTCGCCACCCAGGGCGCGCCGTCCACAGATGCGCCACGCCCGGGCCTGTCGCGTCCCGACCGGTCCACGCTGCGCCGGTGACGTCCCCACACCTCACGCTGCCCACCTGGGAGGAGGTGCTCGCTCAGCAGCACGGCGTCCTGTCGCGGGCCCAGGCGCTCGGGGCGGGGATGTCGCGACGCGCATGGGCGTGGCGTCACGACAGCGGGCGCTGGTCGGCGCTGCTTCCCGGCGTGGCGCTGTCGCACCTCGGCACGCCGGACGACGAGCAGATCGGCTGGGGAGCCGTCGTGCACTGCGGGTCCGGTTCGGCGGTGACGGGCGACTGGGCGCTGCTGCTGCAGGGCTTCCGGAGCACCGCGCGGCCGACGCGCGTCGACGTGGCCGTGACCGAGGGCCGGGCGGTGCGCCGGGCGGTGCTCCGCGCCGGCGACGACCGGTTGGACGTGGTGCCCCGGCAGGTGCGCAGGCCGAGTGGCCTCGTGCACCCCGTCCGGCGCCCTCCCGTCGTCCGGCTGCCGACGGCCGTCCTGCACGCCGTCGCCGTGGCCCCGACCGACCGGGCGGCGGAGTGGCGGGTGGCGGCGGTGGTGCAGCAGCGGCTCACGACGCCGGCGCACCTGCGCACGGCGCTCGAGCACCAGCCGAGACTGCGGCGACGCCGGCTGGTCGCCGCCGTCCTGGCCGACGTCGAGCAGGGTGCGCACTCAGGCAGCGAGCTGGACTTCCTCCGCCTGCTGCGCGAGGCCGGCCTGCCGCCCCCCGACCGGCTGCAGCGGCCGGTGCGCGCGAACGGCAAGCGCTACCTCGACGCCTGGTGGGAGCGGCAGCGGGTCGCGGCGGAGATCGACGGCGCACACCACGTCGAGGTCGGGCAGTGGGACGACGACGTCCTGCGCCACAACGCGGTCGTGCTGGCCGAGCGCACCGACCGCGTGCTGCCGCTCCGCTTCACCACCACGAACCTGCGCCACGACCGGGCCGAGGTGATCAGCCAGCTGCAGATCGCCCTGCTCTGACCTGACCGACCGGCAGCGGAGACATCTGCAGTTCCGACACGTCCTGGTGTGTCGGAACTGCAGATGTCGGCGCGACACGGACGCCGGACAGCACGAGACCCCCGGGCCTCGGAGGCTCCGGGGGTCGCGCGCGTCTGCGGTGCGGTGCAGGGCACCACCGGCGGCCGGTCGGCCGCGGACGGACTAGCCGATCTTGCTGGCGGCGTCCTCGACGGCCTTCTCGCCGGCCTTGGCGCTCTTCTTGGCGGCGGTCGCGGCGGCCTCGGCCTTGCGGACGGCCTCCTTGCCCTCGACGATCGCGGCCTCGGTGGCCGGCTGGCGGCGGATCGAGGTCACCAGGCGCTCGCCGCGAACGGCCAGCTGCGCGTAGAGGTCGGTGGCCTGCTCGGTCAGCTTGGCGACGCGGGTCTCGACCTCGCCGCGGAACGACTGGGCCTGCTCCGGCAGCGTCTTGACGACGGTCGGGACCTCGGCCAGGCGCTCCTGCACCTTCTTGGCCTCGGCGACGTAGGCCACCGGCAGCTCCTTGGCCTGCTCGATGGCGA
>DATMJH010000215.1:0-20291 GCA_035554015.1 Mycobacteriales bacterium | reverse complement strand
GCGGCTGCTCACCGAGTACGGCTTCAGCGTCGCGGAGTCGGCGGACGGCCTGCGCATCCGGCACGGCCTGCTCGAGACCCGCAGCGCCACCATCCCGCCGGGCCGGGTGCAGGTGGTGCCAGCCGGCCGCACCGTCGTCCTGCTCGGGGCGGGCGGGTGACGGTCGCGTCACAGGCCCGCCTGCCGCGCCTCGCCGAGCGCGGCGAGCCGGTCGCGCAGCCGGGCCGCCTCGTCGGAGCGCAGCCCGGGCACGAAGGCGTCGGTGGCGGCAGCCGCGGTGTGCAGCGTGACCGTCGCCAGCCCGAAGCGGCGGTCCAGCGGCCCGGCGACGACGTCGACGTACTGCATCCGCCCGTACGGGACCACCGAGGTGCGGCGCACCAGGACGCCGCGCCGCACGAGCAGGTCGTCCTCGCGCTCGCAGTAGCCCCAGGCCCGCACCCGCCGCTCGACCGCGACCAGCACCAGCCCCAGCGCGGCTGCCGCCGTGAGCGCGACGCCGAGCGCCTGCACCGGCCCGGCGAACAGCGCGGTCGCTGCGGTGAGTACGAGCGCCGCCGGCGCGCCGACCACCACGGCGACGAGCCGCCGCAGGGTCAGCAGGGCGGGATCGGGCCGGCGCCAGGCCGACGGCGGCGGGTCGAGCACGAGCGGCTCGTCGACGGGCACGACGGCTCCGGCAGGTCGGGGCAGCGGGCCGCCCGGACACTACCGTCGTGGCCGTGGCGCGCGGGCAGACCTGGTGGCGCGACGCGCGCCGGCGCAACCGGGTGGCGCTCGTCGCGTTCGCGGCGCTGTGCCTGCTGGGCATCCTGTGGGCCGGGGTCGTCGGCTACCTGCTCGGCGGCGACCGCCGGGTGCTCGTCGTGACGATGGCGCAGGACGCCGACCAGGTCGACCGCGACCGGCTGAAGCGGGCGTGCGGCGCGCTGCCGTCGGTGGAGGTGGTGGACGACCGCGGCGACCCCGACCCGCGGGTGCAGGGGCGCTTCACGGTGCGGTTCGGCATCAGCGGCGCGTCGTTCGCCGAGCGCGCCGCGCTCGAGGAGTGCGTCGGTCGCCAGCCCGGCGTGCGCGGGTTCCTCGTGCAGCGCGGCGACTGAGCTACCGGTCGAGCACGTCGGCCACCGGGCGGCGCGGCGTCGGCGGGGTCGTCGTGGTCGAGCGGCCGAGCTGCAGCAGCAGCTGCGGGTGCTCGTCCACGAGCAGCTCGTCGGCCAGCAGCCGCCGCAGCCCGGCCAGCTCCGTGGCCTGGCCGTGCAGGCTCACGACCACGTCGGCCGTCGCCGCCGTGAGCAGCACCCGGTACAGGGCGCTGCCGGCGAGCAGCCAGTCCGCCGGACCGTCGCCGACCGTGACCAGGGCCGCCATGACCGGCACGGGCGCCCCGGCGTCGAGACCGGCCGCGGGCGTCGCGAACCCCTGTTCGCGCCCGGCGGCGAAGTCGCGGCGAGGCAGCTCCTGCGCGCAGGTCGGCGCCGGCCGCACCGGGTAGGCGGTCGCCGGCACGCCGTCGCGGCGGCCGGAGCCCGGCGGCGGGGTCCACTGCTCGAGCTCGGCCCGGACGGCGGCGTCCGACTGCTGCGAGCGCTCGGCCGCCGCCACCAGGTCGGCGACGGCGCGCCGCGCCCCGGGCCGCTGGACCAGGACGAGGCGGGCGCCCTCGAGCTCGGCGGCCTGCTGCAGGCGGAACACCAGCGACGGCTCGACCGGCGGGCCGTCGAAGCGGCCGCGGTACGAGCGCCGTCGCCCCATGGCTCGCACGAGCTGCTCCACGTCGGGGTCCTGCGAAGCGGGGCGACCGGCCCACAGCTCGGCGAGCAGGTCCGGGTCGCCCCGGCGCGGCATCCGGTGGACCGCCGGCGCCCGACCCAGGTGCTGCAGCGCCAGGCGGGCACCGAGCAGCGCGGCACCGCAGCTGATGACGAGCTCCCGCCCGTCGGGGTCGGTCGCCGTCAGCTGCCGGGTGCGGTCGGCGCGCAGCTCGAGCACGTCGCCGCAGACCCGGAACCGCCACGGCTGGGTGTTGTGCAGCGACGGCGCGCGGACGGCAGTGGCGACCACCGCGGCGGCGGCGTCGGGCAGCAGTTGGACCGAGCGGTCGACGGCGTCGAGCTCGGCCAGCGGGCTGGCGAGACGTGCGGTCACGACGGCCTCCGTGGGGCGCGGCCGGCTGGCGGGTACCGGTGCGCTCACCGTCGCGGCAGCGAGCGGCCGGGGACAGGGCCGCCGGTCCTGCCGGGAGGGGACCTTCGGCCCGTGCGGTCAGCGCACCTGCGGGTGCACGGCCGGGCCCGCGGGCCACCCCGCCGCCAGCGCGCCGAGGCGCGCCGCGACCTCGCGCGGGTCGGCGCCGCGCGCGACGGCCTGCCCGGCGAGGTAGGTGGTGAGCGGCGCAGCCGGCCGCTCGACGCCGTGCGCCACCTCGCGCGCGAGGTCGAGCACGAGCCGCACGTCGGGCGGCTCCGGCAGGCCGAGCGCCTCGACCACCGCGTCGGTCCAGTCCTGCAGCGTGCTCACGCCTGCCTCCTCGCCACGGCGACGTCCTCCTCGGTGTCGCAGTCGAACCACGGCCGGCCGTCGACGGCGACGCGGTCGGCGCGCAGCCGGCCGAGCACGCTGCCCAGCCGGGCGTCGAAGGGCGACAGCGCCTGGCGCAGGGGCTGCGTGCGCCAGACCCCGACGAGCAGCTGGTCGCGTCCGTCGGCGTCGACGAGCAGCGCGCCGTCGCGCTCGAGCGCGCGGCGGAGCGCGCGCACCGTCGTGGCGTCGAGGAAGGGCAGGTCCGCCGCGAGCACCGCGACCACGCCGGCCGTGACGAGCGGCAGCGCTGCCGCCAGGGCCGCGACGGGCCCGCCGCCGGGCGGGTCCTCGCGGGCCCAGGTGACCGGTCGGCAGGTCGCCCGCTGCGGCCCGACGACGACGACGGTCTGCGCGTCGGCGACGGCCACGAGCACGCTGTCGAGCAGCGTGCGGCGCCCGACCACGAGGGCGGGCTTGTCCGCCCCGCCCATCCGCCGCGCCCGGCCGCCGGCCAGCACGACGGCGTCGTACGGCTGAGGGCAGGGCTCAGGCGCGGACACGGTCACCCCGGCTGTAGACGTTCATCGACGCGCCGCGCAGGAACCCCACGAGCGTCATGCCGGCCTCGACCGCGACGTCGACGGCCAGCGACGACGGCGCGCTGACCGCGGCGAGCACCGGCACGCCGGCCATCCAGGCCTTCTGCGCGAGCTCGAACGAGGCCCGCCCGCTGACCAGCAGCACGCACCCGCGCAGCGGGACCCGGCCGGAGAGCAGCGCATGCCCCAGCGCCTTGTCGACGGCGTTGTGCCGACCGACGTCCTCGCGCACGACGAGCAGCTCGCCGGCCGCGGTCGCGACCGCGGCCGCGTGCAGCCCCCCGGTGCGCTCGAAGACCCGCTGCGCCTCGCGCAGCGCGTCGGGAAGTCCGGCGAGCGCCGCCCGGTCGACCCGGACCGGATCGTCGTCGACACGCCAGCGCGCGACGGTGCGCACGGCGTCCAGCGACGCCTTGCCGCACACGCCGCAGGACGACGTCGTGTAGAACGACCGCTCGAGCGACGGGTCGGGCACCGGCAGCGCCGGGTCGAGGTCGACGTCCAGGACGTTGTAGGTGTTCCGCCCGTCGTCGGCCGCGCCCCCGCAGTACCGCTGCGAGAGCACGTGCCCGCGGTCCCAGACGACGCCCTCGCTGAGCAGGAAGCCGGCGGCGAGCTCCATGTCGTGCCCGGGCGTGCGCATCGTGACCGCGAGCGGGCGGCCGCCGACGCGGATCTCCAGCGGCTCCTCGACGACGAGCGTGTCGGGACGCTCGACCGGCTCCGGGCCGCCCAGCCGCACGACCCGGCGTCGCGTCGTCGTCCGGCCCATGCCAGGAGCCTCGCACGGACCCCCGGGGAGCCCGGTTCGCAGGCGTGCGGCAGGGTAGGCCGCTCGCCGGCCGACCGGGAGGGGTGCATGGGGCTCAAGGACACGTTCCTCGGCTGGCCGGTGCTGCGGCAGCTGACCGGCGACGACCCGCTCGGCCGGGGCACCGCGGCCCAGTCCGGGCGGTCGGCCGCGCTGGCGCCCCGCACCCGCACGGCGGACCGCGTCGCGCGCAGCGTGTGCCCGTACTGCGCGGTCGGGTGCGGCCAGCTCGTGTACGTCAAGGACGAGAAGGTCGTGCAGATCGAGGGCGATCCCGACTCGCCGATCTCGCGCGGTCGGCTGTGCCCCAAGGGGTCTGCCAGCGAGCAGCTGGTCAACAGCGCACGCCGGCAGACCACGGTGCTGTACCGCCGCCCCAAGGCGACGGAGTGGGAGGAGCTCGACCTCGACACCGCGACGCGCATGGTGGCCGACCGCGTGCTCGAGACCCGGCGCCGCACCTGGCAGGACGCCGACGCGTCGGGCCGTCCGCTGCGCCGCACCATGGGCATCGCGAGCCTCGGAGGGGCGACCCTCGACAACGAGGAGAACTACCTCATCAAGAAGCTGTTCACCGCGCTCGGCGCCGTTCAGATCGAGAACCAGGCGCGCATTTGACACAGCTCCACTGTCCCCGGTCTGGGGGCCTCGTTCGGTCGCGGCGGCGCGACCCAGGAGCAGCAGGACCTCGCCAACGCGGACTGCATCCTCATCCAGGGCTCGAACATGGCCGAGTGCCACCCGGTCGGGTTCCAGTGGGTGATGGAGGCCAAGGCGCGCGGCGCCACGGTCGTGCACGTCGACCCGCGTTTCACGCGCACCTCGGCGCTGGCCGACCTGCACGTGCCGCTGCGCGCCGGCAGTGACATCGCCTTCCTCGGCGGCCTCGTGCGGCACGTGCTCGAGAACGAGCTCTACTTCCGCGACTACGTGGTGGCGTACACGAACGCCGCCACCGTGCTGCGTGACGACCTGCAGCTGCCTGACGACCTGACCGGCGTGTTCTCCGGCTACGACCCGGACAGCGGCACGTACGACACGGCGACCTGGCAGTACCAGGGCCAGGGCGCCGCCCCCGGGACCGAGGGCGGCGCGGTGGAGTCGCAGTCGCCGCAGGACCGGGAGTCGATGGTGTCCGAGCGCGAGCGCGGCGCCGGGCACGAGCTCGGCAACCGCGGCGCGTCGCTGGAGTCGACCGTCGTCGACCGCGACGAGACGCTGCAGCACCCGCGATGCGTGCTGCAGGTGCTCAGGCGGCACTTCGCGCGCTACACGCCGGAGATGGTGGAGGAGGTCTGCGGCGTCGATCGCGAGCGGTTCCTCGCCGTCGCCGACGCGATCACCCGCAACAGCGGCCGCGAGCGGACCACGGCGTTCTGCTACGCCGTCGGCTGGACGCAGCACTCCATGGGCGTGCAGTACATCCGCACCGCCGCGATCCTGCAGCTGCTGCTCGGGAACATGGGCCGCCCGGGCGGCGGCATCATGGCGCTGCGTGGGCACGCCAGCATCCAGGGCTCGACCGACATCCCGACGCTGTTCAACCTGCTGCCCGGCTACCTGCCCATGCCGAAGGCCGACGTCGGCGACCTCGACGGCTACCTCGCGTCCCTGTCGAGCCAGGGCCAGAAGGGCTACTGGACCCAGGCGCCGGCGTACGTGGTCAGCCTGCTCAAGGCCTGGTGGGGCGACGCCGCGACGGCCGACAACGACTGGGGCTTCGACCTCCTGCCGCGCACCAACGGTGACCACGGCACCTACCAGACCGTCATGGACATGCTCGACGGCACGGTGGAGGGCTACTTCCTGCTCGGCCAGAACCCGGCGGTGGGCTCGGCGCACGGGCGCATGCAGCGGCTCGGCATGGCCAGGCTGAAGTGGCTCGTCGTGCGCGACCTCAACCTCATCGAGTCCGCCACGTTCTGGAAGGACGGGCCCGAGGTGGCGACCGGAGAGCTGCGCCCGGAGGACATCGACACCGAGGTGTTCTTCTTCCCGGCCGCGACGCACGTGGAGAAGGCCGGCACGTTCACGCAGACCCAGCGCCTCGTGCAGTGGCGGCACAAGGCGGTCGACCCGCCCGGGGACGCCCGGCCGGAGCTGCACTTCTTCTTCCACCTGGGGCGGCTGCTCAAGCAGGCCGTCGCCGGCTCGGCCGACTCGCGCGACCGGCCGCTGCAGGCGGTCACCTGGGACTACCCGGTCGCCGGCCACCACGAGGAGCCCGACGCCGACGCCGTGCTGCGCGAGATAAACGGCTACGACCTCACGACCGGCGAGCTGCTGTCGTCGTTCGGGCAGATGCGCGACGACGGCACGACGGCCGGCGGCTGCTGGATCTACACCGGTGTCTACGCCGACGGCGTCAACCAGGCCGCGCGACGGCGCTCGTGGCGAGAGCAGGGCGGACCGCACCTCGCCCGGGAGTGGGGCTGGGCGTGGCCGGCGGACCGTCGGATCCTCTACAACCGCGCGTCCGCCGACCCGGAGGGCCGGCCGTGGAGCGAGCGCAAGGCGCTGGTCTGGTGGGACGAGCGGGCCGGCCGGTGGACCGGTCACGACGTCCCCGACTTCCCCCTCACCACCGCGCCGTCCTACCGACCCGAGCCCGGCGCCGACGGTCCGGAGGGACTGGCCGGCGACGACCCGTTCGTCATGCAGGCCGACGGCAAAGGCTGGCTGTACGCGCCCAAGGGCGTGCTCGACGGGCCGCTGCCGACCCACTACGAGCCACACGAGTCGCCCGTGCGCAACCCGCTCTACGGGCAGCAGGCCAGCCCGACCCGCAAGGTGTACGCGCGCGAGGACAACCCGTCGAACCCGTCGGTCACCGAGCCCGGAGGGGACGTCTTCCCGTACGTGTTCACCACCTACCGCCTCACCGAGCACCACACCGCCGGGGGGATGAGCCGCTGGGTGCCGTACCTGGCCGAGCTGCAGCCCGAGTTCTTCTGCGAGGTGTCGCCCGAGCTCGCGCGCGAGCGCGGCCTCGAGAACCTCGGCTGGGCGACGATCGTCACCGCCCGCACCGCCGTCGAGGCGCGCGTGCTCGTCACCGACCGGGTGGCGCCGCTGCGCATGGGCGGCCGCACCGTCCACCAGATCGGCCTGCCGTACCACTGGGGCGTCGGCGGCGACGCCTACGTCACCGGCGACGCCGCCAACGACCTGGTCGGCCTGTCGCTGGACCCGAACGTGCTCATCCAGGAGTGCAAGGCGGCGACCTGCGACATCCGCCCCGGGCGGCGGCCGACCGGGCCCGAGCTGCTGCGCTTCGTCGAGGGGTACCGGCGGCGGGCCGGCGTCACGCCCGAGACCGGCAACGCGCTGCGGACGGAGGGGCGATGAGCGGCAGCTGGTACGGGCCGGTCGACCCGGCGCCCGACGCCGGCTGGCAGGCGCCGCCGCCGCGGGTCGGGTTCTTCACCGACACGTCGATCTGCATCGGCTGCAAGGCCTGCGAGGTGGCGTGCAAGGAGTGGAACGCCGTGCCGGACGACGGCTTCGAGATGCTCGGCAGCTCCTACGACAACAGCGGTGCGCTCGGCGCGAGCACCTGGCGGCACGTCATGTTCATCGAGCAGAGCCCGTCCTCCGACGTGCTCAGCCGCACCGCCGACAGCGCCCTCTCGGCCGGCCGCGCGGCGCCCGGCACCGACTCGACAGCGGTCGACCTGGGCATGCCGTCGACGACGCTGCCGGGGGAGGCACCCGGCGGCGAGCGCACCGACTTCCGCTGGCTGATGGCGTCCAACGTGTGCAAGCACTGCACGCACGCCGGCTGCCTCGACGTGTGCCCCACCGGTGCGCTGTTCCGCACCGAGTTCGGCACGGTGGTGGTGCAGGACGACATCTGCAACGGCTGCGGCTACTGCGTCGCCGGGTGCCCGTTCGGCGTCATCGACCGGCGCATCGGCCAGAAGGGCGAGACCAAGAACGCGGGCATCGCGCAGAAGTGCACCCTCTGCTACGACCGGCTCAAGGACGACCTCGTGCCGGCGTGCGCCAAGGCGTGCCCGACGACGTCGATCCAGTTCGGCGAGCTGGACGAGCTGCGCGAGCGCGCGCAGGCCCGCGTCGAGCAGCTGCACGAGCGGGGCGTCACGAGCGCCCGGCTGTACGGCGAGGACGAGGGCGACGGCGTCGGGGGAGCGGGGGCGTTCTTCCTGCTGCTCGACGAGCCGGAGGTCTACGGCCTGCCCCCGGACCCGGTCGTCACCACGCGGGACCTGCCGACCATGTGGTGGCGGGCCGGCGCCGCCGCGGCGCTGATGCTGGCCGGCGCGGTGTCGGCCTTCGTCGGGCGGCGGCCGTGAGCCGGCGCGAGAAGACGGTCGTCCCGCCCGCGGAGTTCACCTCCTACTACGGCCGCCCCGTGGTCAAGGCGGCGCCGTGGGAGCACGACATCCCCGCCTACCTGTTCCTGGGCGGCCTGGCCGCCGGCTCGTCGCTGCTCGCGGCCGGCGCCGACGCCACCGGCCGCCCGGTGCTGCGCCGCACCGGCCGGCTCGCGGCGCTGGCCGGGTTGGCCCTGAGCATGCTCGCGCTGGTGCGCGACCTGGGCCGGCCCGAGCGCTTCCACCACATGCTGCGGGTAGCGAAGCCGACGTCGCCGATGTCGGTCGGCACGTGGATCCTCACCGCCTACGGGCCGTTCGCCGGTCTCGCCGCGGCGGGGGAGCTGCGCGGCCTGCTGCCGCGACGGCTGCGCGACGGGCTCGCCGGCCGGCTGCTCGGCGTCGCGGCCGGCCCGGCCGGCGTGGTCGCGGCTGCGGTGGCGCCCGCGGTCGCGTCCTACACCGCCGTGCTGCTGACCAACACCTCGACGCCGACGTGGCACGCCGCGCACCGGCACCTGCCGTTCGTGTTCGTCGGCTCGGCGGCGGCGGCGTCGGGCGGGCTCGGCATGGTGGCGGCGCCGGTCGGCGAGGCCGGCCCGGCGCGGCGGCTCGCCGTCGCGGGCGCCGCTCTCGAGCTCGCGGTCGAGCGGCGGATGGAGCAGGCGATGGGCCTTCCCGCCGAGCCGTTGCACGAGGGGCACGCCGGCGCGCTGATGCGGGCGAGCACGGCGCTCACCGTCGCGGGCGGCCTCGGCGCGGCTCTGCTCGGCGGTCGCAGCCGCGCCGCGGCGGTGGTCTCCGGCGCAGCCCTCATGGCCGGATCTGCCTGCCTGCGCTTCGGGGTGTTCGAAGCTGGGCAAGAAAGTGCCCGCGACCCGAAGTACACGGTGGTGCCGCAGCGCGAGCGCATCTCGCGCGGCGAGGCGGCCCGCTCGACCGGCGGGAGGACGCCCGTCGGGAGGTGACCTGGAGGGACGGCCCTGTGAGCGCTCTCAGCTTCCTCGACCGCGAGCACTCGTGCGCGCCACGCGGCTACAGCCGCTGGCTCGTCCCGCCGGCTGCCCTGGCGATCCACCTGTCCATCGGGTCGGTGTACGCCTTCAGCGTCTTCAAGAACCCGCTCGTCGAGCGCTTCGACACCACGCCGACCGCCATCGCCGGCGTCTTCTCCGTCGCCATCGTCATGCTGGGCCTGTCCGCCGCCTTCGGCGGCACCTGGATGGAGCGCAACGGCCCGCGCAAGGCGATGGCGCTGTCTGCCACCTGCTTCGTCACCGGCCTGCTCGTCAGCGCTCTCGGTATCGCCACCGGACAGCTGTGGCTGCTGTACCTCGGCTACGGCGTCATCGGCGGCATCGGCCTGGGCATGGGCTACATCTCGCCCGTCTCCACGCTCATCAAGTGGTTCCCCGACCGGCCCGGCCTCGCGACCGGGCTTGCCATCATGGGGTTCGGCGGCGGCGCGTTCATCGCCTCGGCGCTGTCGAACGAGCTGCTGCAGGGCTTCACCTCGCGCGGCGCCGACCAGCTGCCGACCGACGCGCTGGTGCCGACGTTCCTGACGCTGGCGGCGCTGTACGCCGTCTTCATGAGCTACGGCGTGCTGTCGGTGCGGCTCCCGCGCGACGGCTGGAAGCCCGAGGGCTGGACACCCGAGCAGCGCTCGCCCGGCGGCATGCGCACCACCGCGAACGTCTCGGCGTCGCAGGCACTCAAGACGCCGCAGTTCTGGTTCCTGTGGGTCGTGCTGTTCTGCAACGTCACCGCGGGCATCGGCATCCTCGAGCAGGCCGCCCCGATGATCCAGGACTTCTTCCCCGACGAGGTCGGCGCGGCCGAGGCCGCAGGCTTCGTCGGCCTGCTCTCGCTGTTCAACATGGCGGGCCGCATCACCTGGTCGAGCACCTCCGACGTCATCGGCCGCAAGCCGACCTACATGCTCTACCTCGGCGTCGGCGCCGTCGCGTTCTTCTTCCTGGCCACCGCAGGGTCGACGAGCGTGCTGCTGTTCGTGGCGCTGTCGGCGGTCATCCTTTCGTTCTACGGCGGCGGCTTCGCGACGATCCCGGCCTACCTCAAGGACATGTTCGGCACCTACCAGGTCGGTGCCATCCACGGGCGGCTCCTCACGGCCTGGAGCGCCGCGGGCGTCGCCGGGCCGCTGATCGTCAACCTCATCACCGACTCGCAGCGCGACGGCGGCGCCGCCGGCGCCGCGGCGTACCGGCCCTCGCTGCTGGTGATGGTCGGGCTGCTCGTCGTCGGCTTCGTGGCGAACCTGCTCATGCGTCCCGTCGCCGAGAAGCACCACGTGCAGTGCGAGCCGATCGAGGCCTATCCGCACGACCTCGAGGGCGCGAGCGCCCAGACGCGCGCCGCAGGAGCGCTGTCCGAGGACCGAACCGCCCGACCGACCGCAGGAGGCCGCCAGTGAGCACCCGCGAGGAGCAGCGGCACATGACCGGGCTCGGCGCACGCCTGACGGCGGCCTGGCTGCTGGTCGGTGTGCCGCTCGGCTACGGCATCGTCATGACCGTGAAGAAGGCGCTGCCGCTGTTCGGGGTGGAGTGAGCCTCACCGCACCTCGACGGCGCTCTCGCGCCGGGCGACCACCTCGCCGACGACGGGGTGGCCGGGCACCTCGCCCACGACCAGCAGGCCGCCGCTGGTCTGCGCGTCGGCGAGCAGCAGCAGCTCGTCCTCGCCGACCGCGGCGGACAGGTGCGGCCGCACCCAGTCGAGGTTGCGGCGGGTGCCGCCGCTGACGTAGCCGTCGCGCAGCGCCTGCCGCGCGCCGTCCAGGTAGGGCACGGCGGCGGCGTCGACCACCGCCGTCGTGCCGCTCGCGCGCATCATCTTGAACAGGTGGCCGAGCAGCCCGAACCCGGTGACGTCGGTGGCTGCCCGTGCCCCCTGGGCCACCGCGGCGACGGAGGCGTCGCGGTTGAGCGTCGTCATGCTCTGCACTGCCTGCGCGAAGCGCTCGCCGGTCGCCTTGTGGCGGTTGTTGAGCACGCCGACGCCGAGCGGCTTGGTCAGGGTGAGCGGGAGCCCTGGACGGGCGGCGTCGTTGCGCAGCAGCCGGTCGGGGTCGACCACACCGGTGACCGCCATGCCGTAGACCGGCTCCGGCCCGTCGACACTGTGCCCGCCGGCGACGGGGCACCCGGCCTGGCGGGCGATGTCGAGCCCACCCCTCAGGACGTCGCCGAGCAGCTCCGGCCCCAGCACCTCGCGCGGCCACGTGACGAGGTTGATCGCGAGGACCGGGCGCCCGCCCATCGCGTAGACGTCGGACAGCGCGTTGGCCGCCGCGATCCGTCCCCAGTCGTAGGCGTCGTCGACCACGGGCGTGAAGAAGTCCGCGGTGCTCACGACCGCGGTGTGCACGTCGATCCGCACGACCGCGGCGTCGTCGCCGTCGTCGAGGCCGACCAGCAGGTCCGCGGAGGGCGGGGCGGTCAGCCCGCGCACGGCGTCCTCGAGCTCACCGGGCGGGATCTTGCAGGCGCAGCCGCCGCCGCGGGCGAGCGAGGTCAGGCGCGGCGCGGTGGTCGTCACCCTCGGAACGGTAGGCGACCTCCGGCCGCCCCGTCCCGCCCCGCACCCGCGCCGCGCCCGAGGCAATAATCCGGCGGCCGTCGGCGTCCTGGGAAATGGCACGGCGACGAGGGGGGGCCATGGCCGCAGGCGGCGGGCGACCGGAGGGTGTCCTCGTGGACCCCGATCGGCTGCGCAGCGAGGTGCGCGACAAGTACCGCGACGTCGCGGCTCATCCCCACGCGGAGCACCACTTCCACACCGGCCGGCCGCTCGCGGCGCGCCTGGGCTACCCGCCGGAGGTGGTCGACCCGCTTCCCGATGCCGCAGTCGAGTCGTTCGCCGGGGTGGGAAACCCCTTCTCGCTCCGCACTCTGCGACCGGGCGAGAGCGTCGTCGACATCGGGTCGGGCGCCGGCTTCGACTCCTTCGTCGCAGCGACGATGGTCGGTGCGACCGGCCGGGTGACCGGCGTCGACATGACGCCCGAGATGCTCGCCAAGTCGCGGGCGAACGCTCGCGCGCTGGGTCTGCGGAACGTCGAGTTCCGCGAGGGGCTCGCCGAGCAGCTGCCGGTCGGCACGGCGGAGGCCGACGTCGTCATCAGCAACGGGGTCATCAACCTCTGCGCCGACAAGCGCGCGGTCTTCGACGAGGTCGTGCGTGTCCTGCGCCCAGGCGGCATCCTGCAGTTCGCCGACATCGCGAACGGCCGACCCGTACCGGAGGGCGCGCTGCGCGACATCGACCTGTGGACCGGTTGAATCGCCGGTGGCCTGCCGTGCGCGGGCTGGGTGCGGATGCTCGAGGACGTCGGGCTGGTCGACATCGTCGTCGGACCGCCCGTGGACACGTTCGGCGGCGCGCCGGGCGAGCAGAACGCCCGCGCGTTCGACGTCTACGGCTACGCCTTCCTGGCGCGCAAGCCGTCCTGACCACAACACTCCGGAGGAGATCGCATGGCTGCGGACGACAAGGTGATCATCGGGCTCTCGCACGGGCTCGACGACCAGGAGAGGGTGCTCATCAGCTACCTGATGGGCGTGGAGGCGCTGCGCAAGGGCAAGCAGGCGCTGATGTGGCTGACCAAGGACGGCGTGCACGTCGCGACGGTTGGCTTCGCGGAGAAGGTCGAGGTGCCGGACGCGCCGGACGTCGGCGCGCTGCACCAGGAGTACGTCGAGAAGGGCGGCCGGTTCTACGCCTGCCCGGTGTGCGTCAAGACCCGCGGGCTGACCGACGCCCCTCTGGTCGAGACGGCGGAGGTGAAGGGCGCTCCGTCGGTCTACGAGTTCGCCGAGGGCGGGGCGCTCACCTTCAGCTACTGACGCGCGGCTCGGGCCCCGCGACCGCCTCGAGCACGAGGCGCGCCCCGACGCGGGTCTGGAGCCGCGGCGGGAGCACCCGACGCATCAGCGACACCAGGTCGCCGGGGATGGTGGGCTCGGCCGCGAGGTCGTCCAGCCCGTAGGGCACCCGCTCGCGCACCTGCACGGCCGTGAAGCCGGCGCGGACGAGGTTCTCGACGAAGGCACGCTCCGTCAGGGCTCCCGACACTCAACCGGCCCAGGCGGACGGGTGCAGGAGCACCTCGGTGGGCAGGTCGTCCTCGTCCAGGGTCATGTCGGCGAGCACCACGCGCCCACCGTCACGCAGCACGCGCCGGGCCTCGCGCAGCAGGCGCGCCTTGCGGGCGGACAGGCTGACGACCCCGTTGCTCAGCACCACGTCGACGGAGGCATCGCGCAGCGGCAGCGCCTCCGCCTCGGCCACGACGACCGCCGCGTCCACGCCGGCCGCGGTGGCGCCGGCCCGGGCGCGGGCGCACATCTCGGGGAGCAGGTCGACGCCGACCACCGTGCCGCCGGCGCCGACGTCCTGCGCGGCCAGCACCAGGTCGGGGCCGGCTCCACAGCCGAGGTCGAGGACGGTCTGGCCCGGCTGCAGCGCGGCGTGCCGACCAGGGTCGCCGGTCCCGTACGCCCATCGCGCCGTCTGGTCGGGCAGCCGGGCGAGCCGGGCGTCGTCGTAGGGCCGGACCGTGCGCGTCCGGGACCGCTCGCGGTCCAGGTCGCCGTACACCGCCCGGACCATCGCCTGCACCTCGGCCTTGTAGAGCAGGTCGGTCATCCTCGTCCCTCCAGCCGGCTGATGAGCTCCTCGAAGCGCTGCGCGGCGCCGGGAGGGAGCTCCTCCCTCGGCAGGTCCCGCAGCACGCCGCGCAGCTCGACGGCGAACTCGGCCTCGCCGCAGCAGCGCCGGCACAGCGCGAGGTGGGCGTCGAGCAGCGCGTTCTCGGCGTCGGTGGCCGGCAGCTCGAGGTGCTGCCAGAGCCGGCGCACCGCTTCCTCGCACGAGATCACCGGTCGCCGTCCTTCAGCAGGTCGTGGTCGACGGCGTAGTCCCACAGCCGGCGCTCGAGCAGCTTGCGCCCCCGATGCAGCCGTGCGAGGAGGGTGCCGACCGGCACCTGCAGCAGGCTCGCCACCTCCCTGGTGGGGTAGCCCTCCATGTGCACCAGGACCAGCGGGACGCGGTACAGCTCGGGCAGCTCGCCGAGCACCGCGTGCAGGTCCTCGCTGCCGAAGCGGCACAGGAAGTCCACGTGCAACGAGTCGGAGTAGGGGAAGGGGTCGGCGGCGGCGATGGTGCGGAACAGCGAGAACTCGTCCACCGGGTCGACGGGCACCTCGGGCGAGCGGGCCGCGGCGCGGTAGCGGTCCTTCGCGCAGTTGACGAGGATCGCGTTGAACCAGCGCTCCGCCGCGACGTCGTCGCGCAGGTCGCCGAAACGGCGGAAGGCGCGGAGCAGGCACTCCTGGACGAGGTCCTCCGGGTCCTCCGGGAGCAGCCGGCGAGCGAGCGCGTACAGCGCCGGGAGGCGCTCGCGCGCGAGGACGCCGAACGCTGTCGCGTCGCGCACCGCCGTCATCCGCGCCCCCAGGAGCCGCTGGCGGGACCGTACCGGCCCGGATGCCACTCGCGCAGCCGTTCCGGGTCGCAGCACCCTCCTCGGCCAGGCGTGTGGCAGGGTGCACCAGGTGCCTGCGCCGCAGCGGCTCGGCGGTCGCGGCACCGGGGAGGCGTGTGCGTGCCTGGTGGCCGTCCCGGTCTTCAAAACCGGTGTGGGCGAGCATCTCGTCCAGGTGGGTTCGATCCCCATCCGCCTCCGCTCCCGCCCAGTGTCGTCGTGGCGGGCCGCGCCCGCGCGGGCACGGCCCGACGTAGGGTCCGGCTCGTGGGAGCGGCGGAGCCCGGTTCGCGACGCGCGGTGCCGCGCACCGACGTGGTGCTCGCCGACCCACGGCTGCACGCCGCCGCAGGCCGCCTGGGTCTCGACGTCGTGAAGCAAGCGGTGCACACCGCGCAGGAGCAGGCGCGAGCCGGCCGCCTCGCGCCGCACGACGTCGCCGACGCCGCGGTGGCGGCGCTGCCGGCCCGCGCCACGAGCCTGCAGCCGGTCCTGAACGCCACCGGCGTCGTCGTGCACACCAACCTGGGCCGCGCACCGCTGTCCAGCTCGGCGGTCGAGGCGATCGTCGCCGCGGCCGGCTACGTCGACGTCGAGCTCGACCTCGCGACGGGCCGGCGCGCCCGCCGCGGACGCGGCACGCTCGAGGCGTTGCGGAACCTGCTGCCCGACGCCGAGGACGTGCTGGTCGTCAACAACGGCGCAGCCGCCCTCGTCCTGGCCACGACCGCCCTGGCCGCGGGGCGGGAGGTGGTCGTCAGCCGCGGCGAGATGGTCGAGATCGGTGACGGCTTCCGGCTGCCCGACCTGATCGCGTCCACCGGGGCGCGGCTGCGGGAGGTCGGGACGACGAACCGCACGACGCTGGCCGACTACGCCGCCGTCGTCGGCCCGCAGACGGGCTGCGTGCTGAAGGTGCACCCGAGCAACTTCCGGGTGGAGGGCTTCACCGCAGCGGTGGGGGTCGCCGACCTCGCGACACTCGGCGTCCCGGTCGTCGCCGACGTCGGCAGCGGCCTGCTGTCGGCCGACCCGTCCCTGCCCGCCGAGCCGGACGTGCGCACCGCCCTGCGGGAGGGCGCCGCCGTCGTGACCGCGAGCACGGACAAGCTCCTCGGCGGGCCGCAGGGCGGGCTCGCCGTCGGGCGTGCCGAGGCCGTCGAGCGGCTGCGTCGGCACCCGCTGGCCCGTGCCGTGCGCGTCGACAAGCTCGCTCTCGCCGCGCTCGAGGCGACGCTGCGCGGTCCGGTGCCGCCCGTCCGCGCGGCCCTGACGGCCGACGGCCGGACCCTCCGCGACCGGGCGGTGCGGCTCGCCGCTGCGGTCGGCGGCGACGTCGTCGCGAGCGTCGGCGCCGTCGGCGGCGGCGGGGCGCCCGGCGTGCCGCTCGACGGGTGGGCGGTGTCGCTCCCCGAGCGCCGGCCCCCGGACGACTGGGCCCGCGCGCTGCGCACCGGCCGGCCACCGGTGCTCGCGCGCATCGAGCACGGGCGCTGCCTGCTCGACCTGCGCTGCGTCGACGCCGCGGACGACGGGCGGCTCACCGCGGCGGTCCTGGCGGCCGGGTAGTGCACGTCGTCGCCACCGCCGGGCACGTCGACCACGGCAAGTCGACCCTGGTGCGAGCGCTCACCGGCACCGACCCCGACCGCTGGGCCGAGGAGCGGCGCCGTGGCCTGACGATCGACCTCGGCTACGCCTGGACCGCGCTGCCGTCGGGCCAGGTGCTGGCCTTCGTGGACGTCCCGGGGCACGCGCGGTTCATCGGCAACATGCTGGCCGGTGTCGGGCCCGCGCCGGCAGTGCTGCTCGTCGTCGCGGCCGACGAGGGCTGGCGCCGCCAGTCCGGCGAGCACCTCGCGGCCGTGGACGCGCTGGCCATCGAGCACGGGCTGCTCGTGGTGACACGCAGCGACCTCGCCGACCCCGCACCGGCGCTCACCGAGGCCCGGCAGCACGTCGCTCGCAGCAGCCTCGGCCACGTGGAGGCCGTCACCGCGTCGGGCGCGACCGGTCGGGGTCTCGACGACCTCCGCGCGGCCCTCGACCGGCTGGTCGCCCGGCTGCCTCGGCCGGACGCGGCAGCGCCCGTGCGACTGTGGGTCGACCGGGCCTTCACCGTGCGCGGCACCGGGACGGTCGTGACGGGGACGCTCACCGCAGGGACGCTGCGGGTGGGCGACGAGCTCGAGCTGGCCGGCCGGCCGGTGCCGGTCCGCGGGCTGCAGTCACTCGGGCGCGCGTGCGACGAGGTGCCCGCTGCCGCCCGCGTCGCCGTCGCGCTGCGCGGGGTCGGGCGGCTCGAGGTGGAACGCGGCCAGACGCTGCGCACGCCGGGGGCCTGGCACGACACCGCCGAGCTCGACGTGCGCCTGCGTGCCGGTGAGGCGGCCGGGCCACTGCCCGAGCGGCTGGTGCTGCACGTCGGCACCGCCGCGGTCGCTGCGCGGCTGCGGCCGCTGGGCGACGACACGGCGCGGGTGCGGCTCGAGCGGCCCCTCCCGCTGCGCGCCGGCGACCGCGCGCTGCTGCGCGACCCGGCCGCCCAGCTCGTGGCGGCCGGGCTGGAGGTGCTCGACGCCGACCCGCCCGCCCTGCGGCGGCGCGGCGCCGCGACTGCCCGCGCGGAGCAGCTGCGGAGCGCCTCCGGGACCCCCGACCTGGTCGCCGAGGTCGCGCGGCGGGGAGCGGTGCGGCGGCACGAGCTCGTCGCCCTGGGCGTCCGGCTCGACCGCGCAGCGGACGTGCGCGTCGTGGGCGACTGGCTGGTCGACGCCCGGCTCTGGCAGCGGTGGCGTGCCGCGCTGCGCGCCGCCGTGGCGGCGCACGAGGCGGCTGCCCCGCTGGAGCGCGGGCTGCCGCGGGAGGCGGCCCGGCGCGCCGTCGGCGTCCCGGACGCTGCGCTGGTCGCCGCGCTGGCGGACGACGACGGCCTGGTCAGCGCCGGAGGCCGGCTGCGGACCACCGCCGGCGGGGGGCTCGGCCCGGCCGAGGACGCCGTGCGCGCCCTGGAGCTGCGGCTGCGGGACCACCAGTTCGCGGCGCCCGAGCGATCGGACCTGGACCGTCTCGGGCTCGGTCCCCGCGAGATCGCCGCCGCCGCGGTCGGCGGCAGGCTGCTGCGGCTGCGGGGCGCCGACGGCGGCGACGTCGTCCTGCTGCCGGACGCGCCGGACCGGGCGGCGGAGGTGCTGTCCGGGCTCGATCAGCCGTTCACCCTCAGCGCGGCGCGGCAGGCGCTCGGCACGACGCGGCGCGTCGCCGTGCCGCTGCTCGAGCACCTCGACGCGCTCGGCCGCACCCGGCGCGTCGACCCGGCCCGGCGCGTGGTGGTGCGCTGACCTGTGGCTCACCTCACCACCCGGGGCAGACAGATCTGACGGGTCCGCCCGGCCGGATCGGGGCATCCCGGACGCAGTCGACCCCCAGGAGGGACCAGCGTGGCCGTCACCCGCGAGATGCTGCTGTCCGAGCTCAAGGACCTGCTGCGCCTGACCGCGTTCGAGCAGACCGTCGCCACGGTCCGCCGGGCCCAGGCGCGCACCACCCCGATCGAGCGCGAGCTGGCCGAGAACGCGCGCAAGGCCGGCGAGCGGCTCGACCTGCTCAAGTCCGCCGTCGCCTCCACCGGCGGCGTGCCCGACGTCGTCACCCCGGCGCTCGGCCGGGCCGGCGCGTTCCTGCAGAGCCAGGTCAACCAGGTGCAGACGCTGCAGGAGGCGCTGCTCGGTGACCTCGCGCTCGAGCACCAGCTGCGCGAGCGCACCCGGTACGCCCGCACCCTCGCCCAGACCCTCGGCGAGGAGCAGGTGCTGCCGGTGCTCGACCGGCTGGAGCTCGCCCACTCCGCGACCATCGACTGGCTCGAGACCCGGCTCGCGGAGGTCGGCCGCACCGGCAGCTCGGCGCTGCGCGCCACCCCGGTGCAGACCGCCGTCACGCTGGTCCGGCGCGCCGCCGGAGCGCCAATGGTCGTCGTGACGTCCGGCGTGAACCGCGCGGGCGGCGTCCTCGGCCGGCTCACCGGCAAGGCACCGCAGCCGCTGCAGGACGTGCTCGCCGACCTCGAGGACGCCGCCGCCAAGGTGGGCGACCGCGTGGTCGACCTCACCGAGCGCGGCGCGTCGGCCGCGGTGGCGGCCGGGCGCACCGCCGCCGCGAAGGCGGAGCAGGGCGCCGCCCGGGCCGAGCGGGGCGTCGCCACCGCCGGGGAGCGGGCCGAGCAGGCCGCCGAGCAGGCGCTCGAGGCGACCGGCGGCACCGAGGTCGCGGACGACAAGCCGCCGTTCCCCGGCTACTCGACGCTGACCGGCGACAGCATCATGCGGCACGTGGCCGACACCGAGGACGTCGACGAGCTGCGCACGCTGCTGGCGTTCGAGCAGGCGCACAAGGCCCGCAAGGGCGTGCTCCAGGCCGCGCAGGCGCGGCTCGCGGAGCTGTCCAGCAGCGTGGGCTGAGCCCTCCCGCGACGCGGCAGGCGACATCTGCAGTTCCGACACGTCAGGGCGTGTCGGAACTGCAGATGTCGGCGAGCGTCACGGCTCGAGCGGGTCGATGCGCCGCAGGAAGCCGCGCACCGACAGGAACTCGCCGAGCGTCGGCCGGTGCTGGTCACAGGCCGCCCACGTCTTCTCGCGGCCCGGGGTGTGCAGCCGCGGGTTGTTCCACACCAGCACGTGCCGGGCGTCGGCGCGGCACCCCTTGGCCGAGCACTGCACCGGCTCGCCCGCGACGTCGGGCTGCGCGTCCGGTCCGGCCATGCCCGCATGGTGCCAGTAGCCTGCCTCGCCGTGGACTGGGCACGACGGCGGACCGAGCTGCACTGGCAGGCCGCCGCCGTCCGCCAGGGCGCCAAGGCCCGGTGGGTGCTCCGGGGGGCGACCAAGGTCGGCCGCTCGGCGCAGGTGCTCGGCTGGCCGACCGTGGACGCGACCGACCTCGAGGTGGGCGACCACTTCAAGGTCTGGTCAGGGCACCGCAGGACCCTCATCAGCGGCTGGGGCCGGATCCGGTTCGGCGACCGCTGCTTCGTCAACTGCGGCACGGTGCTCATCGCCACCACCGAGATCGTCGTCGGCGACGACGTCGCGCTGGCCAACGAGGTGTCCGTCGTCGACAGCGACAGCCACGGCGTCGAGGGGCGGCCGCACCGGGAGGCGCCGGTGCGCATCGGCGACGGCAGCTGGCTCGGCAACCGCGCGATGGTGCTGCCCGGCGTCACCATCGGCAAGCGGGTGCTGGTCGCGGCCGGCGCGGTCGTGACGCGGGACGTGCCGGACGACGTGCTCGTGGCCGGCAACCCGGCCCGCGTGGTGCGCGCCCTGACCTACCCGCCGGGCTGCCGGCGGGCGTGGCACGACGCGTGGTGCCCGTGCCCGAAGGTGGCTGCCGTCGAGGGGCCGGGCAGCGGCGCCGACGGCCCCGCCGTCGACCCTGCCGACGCGACCGCCGTCGGCGTGCCGGCCACCGTGTCGCCGGACGACGCCGCCACCGCCTGAGGCCCC